>JBDTNW010000146.1:0-4936 GCA_039933575.1 Pseudolysinimonas sp.
GCCCGATCAACGCCATCCACCAGGCGCAGGCCAACATGTACCTCACCAACCGCGGGATCAAGGATGCCTCCGACCAGCATGTCTGGGCATTCCTCGGCGACGGGGAAATGGATGAGGTCGAGAGCCGCGGCGCGCTGCAATGGGCCGCGAACGACAAACTCGACAACCTCACCTTCGTCATCAACTGCAATCTGCAGCGTCTCGATGGCCCGGTGCGCGGCAACGGCAAGATCATCCAGGAGCTGGAGTCGTTCTTCCGCGGCGCCGGCTGGAACGTCATCAAGGTTGTCTGGGGCCGCGAATGGGATGACCTCCTCGCCAAAGACACCACCGGCGCGCTGGTCAACCTGATGAACGTAACTCCGGATGGCGACTACCAAACCTACAAGGCCGAGTCGGGCGCCTACGTGCGCGAGAACTTCTTCGGCCGGGATCCGGTGACCGCCGATCTCGTCAAGGACCTGACTGACGACCAGTTGTGGAACCTCAAGCGCGGCGGCCACGACTACCGCAAGGTCTACGCGGCGTTCAAGGCGGCGACCGAGCACAAGGGTCAGCCGACGGTCATCTTGGCCAAGACGGTGAAGGGCTACGGCCTCGGACCGTCGTTTGAGGGCCGCAACGCGACCCATCAAATGAAGAAGCTGACGCTGGAAAACCTCAAGCAGTTCCGTGACGAGATGCGCATCCCGATCACGGACGCCCAGCTCGAGGCCGATCCTTATCAGCCGCCGTTCTACCACCCGGGCGCCGACGACCCGGCAATCAAGTATCTGCAAGAGCGTCGTCGCGCGCTCGGCGGCTACCTGCCCGAGCGGCGCACCACGCACACCCCGATCGTGCTCCCGGGAGACGACGCCTACGTCGAAATGAAGAAGGGTTCCGGCAAGCAGTCAATCGCGACCACGATGGCGTTCGCCCGGTTGCTGAAAGACCTGCTGCGCGACAAGGGGCTCGGAAACCGGATCGTGCCGATCATCCCGGATGAGGCGCGCACCTTCGGAATGGACGCCTACTTCCCGACGGCGAAGATCTACAACCCCAACGGTCAGCACTACACCTCGGTCGACCGCGAGCAGTTGTTGGCCTACAAGGAGAGCCCTCAGGGGCAGATCATCCACACCGGCATCAACGAAGCGGGCGCGTTCGCTGCGTTCACCGCGGCGGGCACGTCGTATGCGACTCAGGGTGAGCCGCTCATCCCCGTCTACGTCTTCTACTCGATGTTCGGATTCCAGCGCACCGGCGACGCGATGTGGGCGGCCGGCGACCAGATGGCACGCGGCTTCATCATGGGAGCAACGGCCGGCCGCACGACCCTCACCGGGGAGGGCCTCCAGCACGCCGACGGGCATTCGCACCTGCTGTCATCCACCAACCCGGCGGTCGTCTCCTACGACCCCGCCTACGGATACGAGATCGGCCACATCGTGCGCACCGGGCTCGACCGGATGTACGGCCTCGACGCGAACGGTCAGCCGCATCCCGACCCGGACGTCATGTACTACATCACGGTCTACAACGAGCCGCTCCAGCAGCCCGCAGAGCCCGAAGGACTCGACGTCGAAGGCGTCGTGAAGGGAATCTACAAGTTAAAGGGGTCCGAAGTTTTCGGGCCGCGCGCTCAGATTCTCGCGTCCGGGGTCGGCGTTCCGTGGGCTCTGGAAGCCCAAGAAGTCCTCGCCCGCGACTGGAATGTGGCAGCCGATGTCTGGAGCGTCACCTCCTGGACCGAACTGCGCCGCGACGGCCTCGCCGCCGATGAACACAACTTCCTCCACCCCGAAGAGCCCGCGCAGGTGCCCTACCTGTGGCAGAAGCTGCACGGATCAGAGGGTCCCTTCGTCGCCGTGAGCGACTTCATGCACGCCGTGCAAGACCAGATCCGGCAGTTCGTGCCCGGTGAATACCTCACCCTCGGTGCCGACGGCTTCGGGTTCAGCGACACTCGGCCCGCAGCTCGACGGTTCTTCAAAATCGACGGCCCGTCGATCGTGGTGCGCGTGCTGCAGTCGCTCGCTCGCCGCGGCGAGGTTGCCGTCGATGCTCCCGCTCAGGCGATCGCGCGGTACCGTCTGCTGGACGTGACCGCCGGCACCTCTGGATCGGCGGGCGGGGAGAGCTAGCCCTTGGCGGCACCACGAACCAAGCAGCAGACCCTCGCCTGGCTGCGCACCCTCACGGGCGAGTTGTCGACGGCGACCCTGAAACGCCTCGAAGACACGCTGCCCTGGTACCGAGAGATGCCCCCCGGCCGTCGGAGCGCCGTCGGGTTGGTTGCCCAGGCCGGCATCACCAGTTTCATCTCGTGGTTCGAAGACCCCAAGTCGATCCCCTGGATTGCGGCGGATGTCTTCGGCGCAGCGCCCCGCGAACTCCTACGTTCGGTGAGCCTGCAACAGACCCTGCAACTCATCCGCGTCACGGTCGAGATCGTCGAGCAGCGCGTCAAGAACGACGATGAGAGTCTGCGCGAAGCCATCCTGCTGTACTCGCGTGAGATCGCATTCGCCGCTGCCGACGTCTACGCCCGCGCCGCCGAGGCCCGCGGTCTCTGGGATGCGCGGCTCGAAGCACTCGTCGTCGACTCCATCCTGACCGGCGAATACGACTCAGAACTTCCGTCGCGCATCGCGGCCCTCGGCTGGAACGGGCACGGCGAAGTCAGCGTTCTGGTCGGCACGGCACCCAAGATGCTGGATGTCGACATGCTGCGTCGCACGGCACGCCATCTCGATGCTGACGTACTGATCGGCGTGCAGGGCAGCCGACTGGTGATCGTCATCGGCCGGGTCGAACACGAGGTCGATGAGACCACTCCGCCCGTCGAACGGCGTCCGTTCCTTGAGATTGCGGGTCAACTCGAGCCCGGCTTCGGCTCGGGGCATCTCGTCCTTGGACACACCGTGGCGTCTCTCCTTGAGGCCGCACGTAGCGCGAAAGCGGCGCTCGCCGGATTCGCCGTAGCCCGGGCTTGGCGCAACGCTCCGCGACCCGCCCTCGCCGATGACCTGTTGCCCGAGCGCGCGTTTGCCGGCGACCCGCTCGCCCGCTCGACTCTGATCAACCGCATCTACCGACCGCTGCAGGATCACAGCACCGAGTTGCTGACGACGCTGTGGTGCTACCTCGACAACGGGCGGTCGCTCGAAGCCACCGCGCGTGAGCTGTTCGTACACCCGAACACAGTCCGGTACCGCCTGAAACGTATTTCTGAGGTCATCGGCTACGACGCGACCGGTGCCCGCGAAGCGCTCATCCTTCAGTCCGCACTCATCGTCGGCGCCATTGCGGGCTCCCCCAAGAGCCATAGCTAGATTCCCCGCCTGACGAATCCCCCAACGATTCCGAGCTTTCTTGGTCGGATGTATTCGGCTCAGAGTCGCCTGGGCTGGCAGGATGGACTCTCGTGAGTGTCGTCGTCGTTGCCCCCGGACAGGGATCACAGACCCCCGGCTTTCTCGAACCTTGGCTCGCCGAACCCCGATTCGCCGATCACCTCGGCGCCCTCGCGGACGCGGCCGGGATCGATCTGAAGGCGCATGGAACGGTCTCGGACGCCGACACCATCCGCGACACCGCAGTCGCCCAGCCCCTCATCGTCGCCGCCTCGCTGCTCGCTTTCGGCGCCCTCGCCGGCCACCGTGACCGGCTTGCCGGCGTCGCGGGCCATTCGGTCGGTGAGTTCGCAGCTGCAGCCGCGGCCGGCATCCTCAGTGAATCCGACGCCCTCGCCCTGGTGCGCGAACGCGGTAGTGCGATGGCTCAGGCCGCGTCGCTGGAAGCCACCGGCATGGCCGCGGTGATCGGTGGTGACGAGAACGACCTTCTCGCCCAATTGGATGATCTCGGCCTCTCCCCCGCGAACTACAACGGCGGCGGGCAACTCGTCGTCGCCGGCGATCTGGTCGCTCTCGCTCAGCTCGCGGAGAACCCGCCCGCCGGTGCACGCGTGATTCCGCTTCAGGTCGCGGGCGCGTTCCACACCCGGTACATGCTGCCCGCCGTGCAACGACTCCGCGAGGCCACCTCAGGGATCACGGTCAACGACCCGACCCTCACGATCTGGACCAACAAGAACGGCGAGGCCGTGACATCCGGGCCTGAGTTCGTCGACCTGCTGGTCGGCCAGGTCGCCAGCCCGGTGCGCTGGGATCTCTGCATGGCGTCGTTTGAAAAGGCCGGAGTGACGGGTCTCGTCGAACTCGCCCCGGCCGGTGCCCTGGTCGGTCTCGCCAAGCGCGGGCTCAAGGGCCTGCCCACCGTGGCCGTCAAGACTCCGGATGACATCCCCGCCGCCCTCGAACTGATTGAAGCAGGATGACAACTCTGAAGCAGGCCGAGGGCCACAAGTACACCCGCATCCTGTCCCTCGGGGCGGCACGCGGAGACCTCACGGTGCCTAACGACGACCTCGTCGGCCCGATCGACTCCAGCGATGAATGGATTCGCCAGCGCACCGGCATCATCACCCGCAAGCGCGCCAGCAAAGGTGTCAACGCGATCGACCTCGCCGAGACCGCGTCGCGTGAGGCGATCGAGAAGGCGGGCATCCGACCCGACCAGATCGGCGCAGTGCTGGTTTCAACGATCAGCAACGTCGCCGTGACCCCGTCGATGGCCGCACTGCTGGCCGACAGAATCGGCGCCAACCCGGCCCCCGCCTACGACATCAGCGCCGCCTGTGCCGGCTACACCTACGGGATCGCCCAGGCCGACGCGCTGATCCGTAGCGGCGCCGCAGAATACGTTCTCGTGGTCGGTGCGGAGAAGCTCTCGCAGTACGTGCATCCCGAAGACCGGTCGATCTCGTTTCTGCTCGGCGACGGCGCGGGTGCGGCGGTCGTTGGCCCGGCCGACGAACCCGGGATTTCGGCGACGGTTTGGGGTTCCGACGGCTCGAAATGGGATGCCGTCGGTATGAACAGCACCTTCG
>JBDTNW010000147.1:0-4882 GCA_039933575.1 Pseudolysinimonas sp.
GCCGTCATGTCGCGCCAGCTCGCGACGATGATCGCCGCCGGATTGTCGCTACTCAAGGCGCTGACCATCCTCTCCGAGCAGACCGAGAACAAACGCCTGGCGCGCACTCTGGGCATTGTGCGCTCTCAGGTCGAGAGCGGAGCTTCGCTCTCCGAGGCGCTGGCCAAGCACGGCAAAGTCTTCCCGCCGCTGTTCATCCACCTGATCCGGGCCGGTGAGGTCGGCGGGTTCCTCGAGCAGTCGCTCGAGTCGGCTGCCACGACGTTTGAAAAAGACGTCAAGCTGACCTCGACGATCAAGTCGGCGATGACCTATCCGGTCGTTGTGCTGATGATGGCGATTGTCGCCGTGATCGGCATGATCGTCTTCATCGTTCCGGTCTTCAAGAAGATGTTCGCCGACCTCGGCGGATCGTTACCGCTTCCGACCCAGATCCTCGTGACGATGTCCGAGAACGCCATCTGGGGTGTCCCGCTCCTGTTCGCGCTCGTCGTCGGGTTCATGGTCTGGTGGCGCAAGTACAAGCGCACCGACAAGGTGCGCTCGATCGTCGACCCGCTCAAACTCAAGTTGCCGGTTTTCGGCCAACTATTTCAGAAGGTCGCGATCTCGCGCGTGACGCGCAACCTGGCGACCATGACGAAGTCCGGGGTGCCGATTCTGCAGGCGCTCGCGATCGTCGCCGACACCTCGAACAACTGGGTGCTCGAGAAGGCGTTGCACGAGGTGCAGGACTCCGTTCGATCGGGACGCTCGATCGCCGCGCCGCTCGGCGAGCATCCGGTCTTTCCGTCGATGGTGGTTCAGATGATCGCGGTCGGTGAAGACTCGGGCTCGCTCGAACAGATGCTTTCGAAGATCGCCGACTTCTACGACGACGAGGTGCAGTCCACGACCGAAGCGCTGACGTCGCTCATCGAGCCGCTCATGATCGCCGTCATCGGCGTGCTCATCGGCGGCATCATCATCTCGCTGTATTTGCCGATGTTCTCGATTTACGGGCAGATCAGCAACCAAGGCTGACCCCCGATTTGGGGGCGCGATCTTCGCGTCATCCCCCCTTTTGTGGGATTACGGCGCGAGGTAGTTACAACTGAATATAGCAACTAGGGGGCCAAGAAATTTGGGGGGCGCCCTGTCCACTACTCGTCTTGACGAAGGATAGGAATTCACAATGATCACTGCAATCCACCGCTCGCTCGCTGCCAAGCGTGCCGCGCTCAAGAATGACGACAAAGGTTTCACGCTCATCGAGCTCCTCGTTGTCATTCTCATCATCGGTATCCTGACCGCGATCGCCGTTCCGGTGTTCCTCGGCCAGCAGAACCAGGCCAAGGATGCCGCGGCCAAGTCCGACCTCGGCGTTGCCAAGGTCGCCTACGTCTCCTACGAGACGGCCAACAACGGTGTCGCGCCGACCACGGCCTTGCAGCTCGGCACCTACGGCTACGTCTCGAGCGACGGGGTCACCGCGTTCACGATCTCGACGACCATCCCGGTCGGTGCCACGTTCTGCCTCCAGGCGACGTCTGCCGTGCCGAACACGTTCCACATCACGGACATCAAGGGTGTCGAATCGGGCGCCTGCGCTTAAGCAGTTCTGGGACGGCTTCGGCCGTTCGGATGGGGCGTCCCTTCGGGGACGCCCCATCTACCCGCTTCATCCAGCACGACACGAGAGGGGGCTCGATCGATATGAGAAACAGAATCGCAGAGCGACTCCGCTCGGACGCCGGCTTCGGCCTCATCGAGATCACGGTCTCGATGTTCATGCTCGCGATTCTCGCGGTGCTCTTTTTGCCGCTGCTCGTTCAGGGCCTCAAGCAGTCCGCGAACAACACGACGATCGCCACCGCGACGCAGCTCGTCAACGACAAGATGCGGCTAGCGCAGGGTGCCAGCCCGATCTGCTCCGACGTTTCGGCGCTCGGCGGCACAGCCGACTTCACCGACCCGCGCGGGGTCGTCATCCGGGTTACCACGACTGTCGGCACCTGCCCGGTCGGCAAGGGCACGGTCTCGATCACGGTCGCAGCAGTACGCACCGACACCAGCCTGACCATCGCCAACGCTGCATCGATCGTGTTGGTCACCTCGTGAACCTCGTCCCGCGCCTTGCGCGCCTCCGTCGTGAGGACGGCTTTACCCTCACCGAAATGCTGGTCTCGTCGATGCTCTTCTCGCTCGTCATCTTGGTGGCCGGCGGCATCTACCTCGGCATGTTCTCCGCCCAGCGTCAGGTGAGCGCACTTACCTCTACTGCGAGCGACGCCCAACTGGCCGGCACCTCAATCGACACCGGCCTGCGCAACTCGAGCGGCTTCAAGCTGACCTCGACGGCAAACGGGCAGTTGCTCGTTGCTCGAGTCGCGGGCGGCGCCACCACGGTTCAGTGGAATTGCCGCGCCTGGTACTACTCGACGTCAGACCACACCATCCGCACGAAGACCACGACACCCGGCACACCCGTTACCGCGCCGAATGCCACGCAACTCGCCACCTGGACGCTTCTGGTCGACGGTGTCAACGCGCGTACCGGATCCACCATCTTTACGTCGGCAGGCAAGAAGGTCACGGTCTCGTTCAACGCCACCACCGACGACAACAATCGGCCCGTCGCGATCTCGTTTTCGTCGACACCCCTGGCCGGAGTGACGGAGAGCACGACATGCTATTGACCCCCCTAGTCTCGGCTTTCCGCCGTCTGCGCTCCGAAGAGCACGGCGCAGGACTCGCCGCCGTGATCGGCCTACTGGCCGTCTCTTTGCTCACCACGTCGCTGGTGGCATCCTCTGTTGTGTCTGCGACGGAGTACACCTCTGTCACGCGCGCCGGCGTGCAGTCGCAGGCGGCAGCCGAAGCGGGCATCGCGGTCGCGCGCGCTGGCCTGCTGGCCGGTACGTGCGCTGCGAACGGCAACGTGTACGCCAGCGCGGCGGGGGCTGTGCCCAAGTACGTCGCGACCATCTGGCTGCCGTCAGGCTCAAGCTGGGTGCGCGGCTGCCCGAGCGGTCTCGCGACGCAGGTGCGCATCCTCTCGACCGGATACGCCAAGGCGGTCGGTGCTGCGCAAGCCAATGCCCGCAATACCACGAATGCTGAAATCGTGCTCTCGTCGGCCTCTGTGCCGACCAACATCGCGGCCACTGGGCCGGCGGTCTACGCCTACAACTCCTCCGGATTCGGTGGCGGCGGCAAGCTCGTGTCGGTTGACGGCTCGAGTGCGAGCATCCTCATCTCGCAGGGTGACGTCAACTGCACCGGCGGCGCGAGCGGCCAGGCCGACATCGTTGTCAAAAATGGCAACCTCACCGTCTCGGCTGGGTGCCTCATCTCGGGCAACGCCTGGGCCAGCGGCACGGTCACGCTTCCTGGCGGGCCGAGCATCGGCGGCAACGTCGTCGGTAACCAGCTGGTCATCAGCGGCGGTAGCAAGATCGGCGGCAACGCCTGGATCACGACCTCGGCTTCGTTCGATGGTGGCGCGGAGGTGACCGGCAATTTGACCGCCGCATCCGCCACTTTCAACGGTGGAAAGGTTGGCGGAAACGCTCAGTTCACCGGCGCAGTCACGTTTACGGGCGGTGGCCCGACTCTCAACGGAAACCTGAGCGCTGCCTCGCTCACGACGAGCAACGGCGGCACCGTTGTGAAGAACGCTTGGATCCGCGGCGCAACGTCGATGACTTGGGGCGCACTGATCCAGGGCAATCTGACGACCAAGTCGTACTCGTATCCGGCGTACTCCAACCTCGTCAACGGAACCGTGACGATCGTGCCGGGCGGGCCAACCACGAGCCCCTACGCCACGAATTCGGCCAAGCCGGCGACGCCTACGGTCCCCGACTGGTACGACTTCACCTATGTCGCGGCCGACTGGACCGGGTTCGCAACGGCGACCATGTCGGGCTCGAATTGCACGTACGCCCAACTCTTGGCGGCGGTAAACAGTTTCGCCGGCCAGGCGGGCGTGGTGAACGCCCTGGGCTGCACCAACGGCATCGTGATTGGCGGCGCGGACAAGATTGCGGTGAACTCCGACCTCGCGATCTTCGCCAACAAGTTCGACCTCGGCGGCGGCGGCGGGTTCACCAACACGACGCCCACGAAGCGGCTCTGGTTGATCAGCCCCGACACCGTGAAGGATACGACCCCGACCTGCACCCAGGGCGACAGCTCGTTCAGTGTCAACGGCGGCTTCACCTTCGCGACCCCGGGTCTCACGGTGATGATGTACACCCCGTGCAAGATCGTGCTGACCTCTAGCACCAAGTTCAATGGTCAGGTGTTCTCAGGTAAGGCCGGTATCGACGGCGGCGCCCAGCTCGGCTACACGGCCGTCGGACTGCCGGGGGTCGACCTCAACACGGGCCTCGGGACCACCACGTCGTCGACCGAGGCCGATCGCACGATCGTGTCCTACCGCAATGTGACGGTAGGCAACTGATGGTCGCGGTCCTGGTAGGAACTTTCGGCACGTTCATTGGGTCGTTTTTGAACGTCGTCGTCTACCGGGTACCGCTCGGCAAGTCGATCGTCTCGCCGCCCAGCGCCTGCGGTTCGTGCGGGCACGAGGTTCGGGCGTACGACAACATCCCGTTGATCTCGTGGCTGGTGTTGCGCGGTAAGTGCCGTGACTGCGCTGCGCCCATCTCGATTCGCTACCCGCTCGTCGAACTTGCCGGTGCTGTCGCGTTCGGGCTCGTTGCCTGGCGTTTCTTGCCCGCGGTTTTCGCAGCCGTTGGCACGCTGGCGCTCATCGCGACCATCCTGCAGCTCGTGGCGTTCCTCTACCTGGCGTCAATCAGCATCGCGCTGGCGCTCATCGATCTCGACACCAAACGCCTACCTAACACCATCGTGCTGCCCGCGTATCTGGTCG
>JBDTNW010000148.1:0-4853 GCA_039933575.1 Pseudolysinimonas sp.
TCGGCCAGGTCGAAGACCAGCGGCTTCTCGACGAGCAGCGGCACTCCGGCCTTCACTAGCCGTAGCGTCACCGCGAAATGCTGCTCGTTGGGAAGGCAGACCGTGACCAGGTCGGGGCGGGCCTGCTCGAGCATGACATCGAGGTCGGTGAACCCGTCGGTGCCGTAAGCGGCAGCGCGCGCTGCGGTGCGCTGCGGGTCGCGACCAAGCACGCCGACGAGCTGGGTGTCGGGGCGGCGAGAGAAGATGCGGACGTGCTGCTCGCCCCACCCTCCGGTTCCGACGACGGCGACTCTCATGACCGCGATTATATTTCGGAGGAGTAGTCAGACATCTCGATCGATGGCGACAAGCTCGGCCTGGTGCTCGACGTGCTCGCGCACTGCCGCGCGGTTGGGAAGGAACAGCGTCGCGACAGCCGCCAGAAGGTAGCCCCCGATGGCAATGCAGATCGACGGCCACAACGCTTCGAGCACGTGCGGCTGGCTCCAATCGTCGCCGACGATGCCGAAGAACACGGTTGCCGAGATCGCGACGCCAACGGCGGCGCCGATCTGCTGGAAGGTGCCGTACGCGCCCGAGGCGGCTCCAGCATCCGCGATCGGAACCGTAGCGAGCGCGATGTCGACGAGCGGCACGACGACGAGCGCAAGTCCCACACCCGTGACGGCGAAGGCGATCGCGAGATCCCAGCCCGTCAGCTCGATGCCGCGGGCGGCGATGATCGTCATGATCCACAGCAGACCGCCGGCCTCGATGAGAAGCCCCGCAGTCACCCCGTATTTGGACCCCTTGCTTGCGAGTGGAATCGCAACTCCCATGCCGAGGATCGCGCCGACGCTGAAGGAGAGCAGCGTGAGCCCAGCTCCGAACGCGTCGAACCCGAGTGCCGCCTGCACGTAGACGAGGAGGACGAGCGAGAACGCGTTCATCGACCCTTGAAACAGCGCTTGAGTGATCAACCCCGTCGAGAAACCCCGGTCGCGGAACAACCGCATCGGCAGCAGCGAGCTCCCGTCGGCGCGCTCCCGCCGCAGTTCGACGATCACGAAGATGACGGCCAAGAAGACGCCGCCGAGCGCCGGCATCCAGAGCCAGGCCGGCCAACCTAGGCTCGACCCCTCGACGAGCGGGTACAAGAGTGCGACCAGCGCGCCGGAGAGCAGCAGAACGCCTCGGAGGTCGAGTCGCCGTGCGGTGTTCGACCGGGTGTTCGGCACGAACGCGAGGGCGAGGATCAGCACCAGGATTCCGATCGGCACATTCAGGAAGAAGATGCTGCGCCACCCGCTCCCACCCACGTCAGCGGTGATCAGCCAGCCACCGAGCAGCGGTGCAACGACCGCGGACAGTCCACTCACGCCGCCGATGACACCGAGCATCGGCGCCCGTTCCTTCGGCGTGTAGAGCGCCTGGAGTGTCGCCAGAGTCTGCGGCACCATCAGCGCAGCAAAAGCGCCCTGTGCAGTCCGAGCCCCGACCAACAGGTCGGCTGAGCCGGCCAGCCCGGCCGCGACCGAAGCGAGGGTGAATCCGGCGACGCCGACCACAAAGACGCCCCGACGACCAAAGATGTCTCCCAGGCGACCTCCCGTGATGAGCAGCACCGCGAAGGCGAGCATGTACCCGCTGACCGTCCATTCGAGTTGGGCTGGCGTGGCTCCGAGGTCTTCGCGGATGGTCGGCAGCGCGATCTGCACGATCGTCACGTCGAGTAGATCCATGAATGACGCGAACACGAGGATGCCCATCGCGAGCCCGCGGCGCGGGATGGCGGTGACGGCCGTGAGGGTGGACACGAAGGACTCCTAGAATCGAGAGGAACGAGCGAATGGTTTCAGTTCGGGATTTTCCCGTTTTGGGATTATCCCGTTTCGGGAACAGTATCGGAAGGTGTCCCGCGTGTCCAGTCGTCCAGAACTGAACGCCCGCATCTCCGAAGCCATGCGCGACGCAATCGCCGACGCGGTACTCAACAACGAGCGGATCGCCCGCAACATCGGCATCCACCTCGTCGACATGCAGACGCTGGGCGTGATCATGCGCCGCGATCGACCCGTCACCCCGACGGAGATAGCGACCATGACCGGCCTGCCCACAAGCACGGTGACCCGCGTCGTCGGGCGGCTCGAAGCAATGGGCTTCGTGCAACGCACCCCCGACCCTGAGGATCGTCGCAGCATCGTCGTGACCGCCGACCCCGAAGCCCTCGCGCGGGTCCTCGACCCCAACCCCTATGCCGCGATCGTTGAAGCGCTCGAACGGCACAACGATCAGTACACCGACGCCGAGCTCGAGACCGTCGCGCGGTGGCTCGAAAGCGTCACCCGCGGAGTTGCGGAAGGCTGACGAAAGGCCGCCCGACGCGGTCTCAGCACCCCGCGCCTGACGCAGGGATTCTCGGCGGACGTCGGGGGCGATCAACTACCGTGGGGCGCATGGATGCGCGCACCGCGATCGTCACCGGAGCAGCCCGCGGCATCGGGGCTGCGGTTGCCCGGCGGCTCGCTGCCGACGGATTTCAGGTCGGCGTGCTCGACCTCGACGCGGCACACTGCTCCGAGGTCGTCGAGTCGATCCGGGCCGCCGGGGGTCGGGCGCTGGCGCTCGGGGCCGACGTCTCCGACGAAGCGAGTGTCGCGGCCGCCGTCGACCGGTGTGCCGACGAACTCGGACCGCCCGTCGTGCTCGTGAACAACGCCGGCATCCTGCGCGACGATTTGCTGTTCCGCATGACGGCCGACACCTGGGATGCCGTCATCAACGTGCACCTGCGCGGCGCCTTCCTGATGACGCGAGCGTGCCAACGCTTCATGACCGAAGCCAAGTGGGGCCGCATCGTCTCGATGTCGAGCATTTCGGGGCTGGGCAATCGGGGGCAGGCCAACTACTCGGCCGCCAAGGCGGGGATTGAAGGGTTCACCCGAACCGTCGCGATCGAACTCGGCCCCTTCGGCATCACCGCCAACGCGATCGCCCCGGGCTACATCAACACCGAGATGGTGCGTCAGACGGCCGAACGCATCGGAACCCCGCTCGAGGATTTCATCGCCGCGCTCGCCGCCGAGGTGCCCGTGCGGCGCATGGGCCAGCCCGATGACATCGCCGCGGCCGTGGCCTTCTTTGTGCGCGACGATGCGAGTTTTGTGACCGGTCAGGTGCTCTACGTCTCCGGCGGTTTGAGTCACGCCTAACCGATCCTCCGCGACGCGGGCCGAACGCAGGAACGGCCCCGCCGAAGCGGAGCCGTTTCCAGTTGAGCAGCAGTTAGGCGCCGAGCGCGGCAGCCTTTGCGGGCTTCGCGTCGCGGCCGGCCTGACGACCGGTCTCGAAGGTGAACTCGCCCTTGGCGCCTGCGGCAGCATCGAAGCCGACGCGCACGTGGTCGCCCGCCTCGAGTTCGCCGTGCAGGATCTTCTCGCTGAGCGCATCCTCGATCTCGTGTTGCACGGCTCGGCGCAGCGGCCGAGCACCGAGAGTCGGGTCCCAGCCGAGTTCGATGAGTCGGGCCTTGGCTTCGTCCGACACCTCGATCGACATGTCACGGTCGAGCAGGCGCTCGGAGAGGCGGCCGATGAACAGGCCGACGATCTGCAGCAGCTCTTCTTTGTTGAGCTGCGGGAAGACGATCGTCTCGTCGACGCGGTTCAAGAACTCCGGCTTGAAGTGCTTCTTCAGCTCTTCGACGACCTTGCCGCGCATCGCGGAGTAGTCGGCTGCCGAGTTGCCTTCGAGCGTGAAGCCGACCGGGCCACCCGTGATGTCCTTCGTGCCGAGGTTGGTCGTCATGATGATCACGGTGTTCTTGAAGTCGACAACGCGACCCTGACCATCCGTCAGTCGCCCCTCTTCCAGAATCTGGAGGAGCGAGTTGAAGATGTCCGGGTGCGCCTTCTCGATCTCGTCGAACAGCACAACGCTGAACGGCTTGCGGCGCACCTTCTCGGTGAGCTGGCCGCCCTCTTCGAAGCCGACGAATCCGGGAGGGGCACCGAACAGACGCGAGACGGTGTGCTTCTCGCCGTACTCCGACATGTCGAGCGCGATCAGCGCGTTCTCGTCGTCGAACAGGAACTCGGCGAGCGCCTTGGCGAGCTCGGTCTTACCGACACCGGTGGGGCCGGCGAAGATGAACGAGCCCGACGGACGCTTCGGGTCTTTCAGCCCGGCACGCGTACGGCGGATGGTCTTGGCGAGAACCGAGATGGCCTCCTCCTGACCGATGACCCGCTGGTGCAGAGCCTTCTCCATGAAGATCAGGCGGCTCGACTCTTCTTCGGTGAGCTTGAAGACCGGGATGCCGGTGGCGTTCGCCAGGACCTCGGCGATGACGCCCTCATCCACGGTTCCGGATGCGGCGACATCTCCCGAGCGCCACTGCTTCTCGAGACGCAGCCGCTCCCCGAGCAGCTTCTTCTCCTCATCCCGAAGCGAAGCGGCCTTCTCGAAGTCTTGTTCCTCGATCGCGGCTTCCTTCGACGCGCGCACGGTGGCGATCTTCTCGTCGAACTCACGCAACTCGGGCGGAGCCGACAGGATGCTAAGGCGCAACCGCGCGCCAGCCTCATCGATCAGGTCGATCGCCTTGTCCGGCAGGAAGCGGTCTTGCACGTAGCGGTCGGCAAGATTCGCCGCGGCGACGATCGCGCCGTCGGTGATCGAGACCTTGTGGAACGCCTCGTACCGGTCGCGCAGACCCTTCAGGATGTTGATCGTGTGAGGGATCGTGGGCTCGTGCACCTGCACCGGCTGGAAGCGCCGCTCGAGGGCGGCATCCTTCTCGAAGTGCTTGCGGTACTCGTCGAGCGTGGTCGCACCGATCGTCTGCAGTTCACCGCGGGCAAGCAGCGGCT
>JBDTNW010000149.1:0-4835 GCA_039933575.1 Pseudolysinimonas sp.
CGATCGGACCCGAGCCGATAACCAGCACGCTCGAGATGTCGGTGCGCTTGGGCATTACTTGGTATCTCCATCTTTGGATCTCGATACACCGGCTGCGCCGGCACTCGACCCGCGGGCAAGGTGCTCGCGCACCATGTCCGCGAACCTGTCGAAGAGGTAGTTGGCATCGTGCGGACCTGCTGCGGCTTCGGGGTGGTACTGCACCGAGAAGGCCGGGATGTCGAGCGCTCGCAGCCCCTCGACGACCTGGTCGTTGAGGCCGACGTGACTCACCTCGACCATCCCGTAGCCGTTGGGGCTCTCGACCGCGTGGTCGAGAGGAGCATCAACCGCGAAGCCGTGGTTGTGCGCAGTGATCTCGACCTTGCCGGTGGAACGGTCGAGCACCGGCTGGTTGATGCCCCGGTGACCGAACGGCAGCTTGTAGGTGCCGAACCCCAGGGCGCGACCGAGCAGTTGGTTGCCAAAGCAGATGCCGAAGAATGGCAACCCGCGATCGAGCAGTTCGCGAAGCAGGGCGACGTGACCGTCCGAGGCTTCGGGGTCGCCGGGACCGTTGGAGTAGAAAGCCGCCACCGGGTCGATCGCAAGTACCTGATCGATCGTGACGTCGTGCGGCAGCACATGCACCTCGAACCCGCGTGCCGCGAGGTTGTCGATCGTCGACTGCTTAACCCCGAGGTCGAGCACCGCGAGGTTACCGATTCTCTGCCCCTGCGCTGGTGTGACCACCGGCGAGGTGACCGATACTTCGGCAGAGAGATTCAGTCCCGCCATCTCGGGCGAACTGCGCACGATCTCGAGCTGCTTCTCGGGGCTGAGAGTTGCATCCGGTCCCGAGAAGACTCCCGCGCGCATCGCGCCGGAGTCGCGCAGATGCCGGGTCACGGCACGGGTGTCGATACCGGACAGGCCGACGATTCCGTTGGCGACCAAATCATCGTCGAGCGACCGATTCGCTCGGTGATTGCTGACCACGCGTGAGGGGTCGCGCACGATGTAGCCCGAAACCCAGATCTTGCGAGACTCCGGGTCTTCATCGTTCATCCCGGTGATGCCGATGTGCGGCGCAGTCATCACCACGATCTGGCCGGCGTACGACGGATCGGTCAGGGTCTCCTGATATCCGGTCATCCCCGTCGCAAACACGGCCTCACCGAGGGTGCGGCCGCGGGCACCGTAGGCGTTTCCTTCGTAGCGGGTGCCGTCTTCGAGAACCAAGACGGCGGGGTCAGTGGAGGTCATGCGCGCTCCTTGTTGGGCACAGGCTGCTTCGAGGCAGAAGAGACGGTATTCAGGGCGTCGAGCAGCGCGTCGGGATCCGTCGACTTCAGGTACGTATCGACTCGGGCGTCACCGAGATCCCAGCGGATGAAGACCAGCCCATCGTTCGCGACGACCTTGTCGATCGTCCAAGTCGCTCGGCCGACGCCCTCGATCGCAGCCTGGGCAATGAAGAAGTCGGGTTGCCCGGCGATCGAAAGCACGACGCCCTCTGACGTGACCGAGATCCCCGCACGCCCCCGGAAGGCGAGACCGCGAACGGCGATTCGGTCAAGAGGTGCGTCGGCACGGGTGGTCGCCACGTACAACAGATCCTGCTGAAGCAGCGGTTCGCCCAGGGTTGCCGGCGGTGCGTCAAGGGCCGGAAGGTCGGCTTGGCTACGACGGCGTTTGCGCCAGCCGAGCGCAAACCACACCCCGACCCCCACCATGACCACGAGGACCGGCAGGAAGGCGATGACCTTATCCACGAGCGACCTCCTCGGGATCGCGCAGCACGCCGTCGAGCACCGTCGGCACGCCTCGGTGCACCGTCGCAACCACGCGACCGGGCAGTTCGAGCCCCAGGTAGGGCGAGTTGGTGCTCTTGCCGTGCAGGTGCTCAAGGCCGAACACGGAGCTCGACGACGGATCGATGAGCGTGAAATGTGCGGGTGCACCGACGGTGAACGGCGAGTCGTACCCGTCGAGTCGGCCGATCTCGGCCGGGGTGGCCGACAGCACCCGGGCGACGTCCGACCACCCGAATGCGCCGGTGTCGACCATGGTCTGTTGCACGATATTCAGTGCGCTCTCGAGCCCGACCATCCCGAAGGATGCTTCGGCCCACGCACACTCTTTCGTCTCGATCGGATGCGGGGCGTGGTCGGTCGCAACAATGTCGATCGTGCCGTCGGCGAGGGCGGCGCGAAGGGCGTGCACATCCTCTTCGCGGCGCAGCGGCGGGTTCACCTTGAACCGGGCGTCGTAGGTCGAGGCTTTCTCTTCGGTGAGGAGCAGGTGGTGGGGCGTGACCTCGGCGGTGACCGCTATCCCCCGCGCCTTCGCCCAGCGGATGACCTCAACGCTCCCAGCCGTCGACAGGTGGCAGATGTGGATGCGGGCGCCGACCGCTTCGGCCAAGAGGACATCCCGAGCGATGATCGCCTCCTCGGCGACTGCCGGCCAACCGGCCAGCCCGAGTTCGCTGCTCAGCGCGCCTTCGTTCATCTGCGCGCCCTCGGTGAGCCGCGGTTCCTGGGCGTGCTGGGCAACCACGCCACCGAAAGTCGAGACGTACTCCAAGGCGCGGCGCATCAGGAGGGCGTCGTGAACGCACTTGCCGTCGTCGCTGAACACGCGCACCGCGGCGCGCGAGCGAGCCATCGCGCCGATCTCGCTGAGCCGCTCCCCGGCAAGTCCCATCGTCACGGCTCCGACCGGGCGCACCGTCACGTACCCGTGCTGTTCGCCGAGCGAGGCGACTTGCTCGACGACTCCGGCCGTGTCGGCGACGGGACTCGTGTTCGCCATCGCGTGCACAGCGGTGAAGCCGCCGGATGCCGCGGCGCGCGATCCGGTCAGGATCGTCTCGCTCTGCTCGAACCCGGGCTCGCGCAGGTGGGTGTGTAGGTCGACGAGCCCCGGAAGCGCCTGGAGCCCGTCGGCGTCGATCACGGTCGCGCCCGTCGATGAGAGCCCGGTTCCGCGCTCGGCAATAACCCCGTTCTCGACGAGGAGGTCGGCGCGCGTGCCATCAGGAAGGGTCGCGCCCTGGACGAGGAGAGTCATGCGGCACCGCCGAGCACGAGGTACAGAACCGCCATTCGAATCGAAACCCCGTTGGTGACCTGGTCGAGCACGAGCGACCGGCCGGAATCCGCCGCAGCGGCCGAAATTTCCAGCCCGCGGTTCATCGGGCCGGGATGCATCACCATCGTATCCGGGCGCAGCCGGGCGAGTCGGTCGTCGCCCAGGCCCCACTCGCGGGCGTATTCCCGGTCGTTGGGGAAGAAGGCGGCGTTCATCCGCTCGCTCTGAATGCGCAGCATCATCACGACATCCGGGTTCTGGTCGAGGGCGTCATCGAGATCGTGTCGGATCGTCGCGGGCCAGGTGTCGGCACCTGCCGGGACGAGCGTCGCGGGAGCCACCAGGGTGACCTCGGCCCCGAGAGTATTCAGCAGCCAGAGGTTTGACCGGGCAACCCGCGAGTGCAGGACGTCGCCGACGATCGTGACCTTCAGACCGTCGAGATCTTTGCCTCGGGAGGCATCCCCGTGGCGGGTCTTGCGCATCGTGTAGGCGTCGAGCAGCCCCTGAGTTGGATGCTCGTGGGTGCCGTCACCGGCGTTGATGACGGGAGCATCGATCCAGCCGCCGTCGGCCAGGGTCCGCGCAGCACCGGAAGCCGGGTGGCGCAGCACGACGAGGTCGACTCCCATCGCGGCCACGGTCTGCGCGGTGTCTTTGAGGCTTTCGCCCTTCTGCACGCTCGAGCCCTTGGCGCTCAGCGTGATGACGTCGGCAGAGAGGCGTTTCGCTGCGGCCTCGAACGAGAGGCGGGTGCGGGTCGAATCCTCGAAGAACAGGTTGGCGACGGTGCGGCCGTTGAGAACCGGAAGCTTCGGCACCGCACGGCGCGCGACGTCCGCCATGTCTTCGGCCACATCCAAGATGCCGATCGCCGTGTCGCGATCGAGGTCGCGCGTCGAGAGGAGGTGCCTCACTTGGAACCCCCTTCGTCAATCTCCACGGCATCCTCGCCGTCGGTTTCGACCAGCCGCACGTTGACCCGTTCGGTGATCGACGACGGCAGGTTCTTGCCAACGAAATCGGGACGGATGGGCAGCTCCCGATGGCCGCGGTCGATCAGCACTGCCAGGCGTACGGCCTTCGGGCGGCCCAGCGCGGTCAGGGCGTCGAGGGCGGCCCGAATCGTGCGGCCGGAGTACAGCACGTCGTCGACCAGCACAACCGTGGCGCCGTCGATTCCGCCGGCCGGGATGCGCGTCGGGCTTGGGCTACGGGTCGGCTGGGAGCGGAGGTCATCCCGATGCATGGTCACGTCGAGCGCGCCGACCGAGGCTGAACCGGGTGCGAGCGACTCGAGCCGGGCGGCGAGGCGTTCGGCGAGGAGCACGCCACGCGTCGGGATGCCGAGAAGGATCAGAGCCGAGTCGCTCCCGTCCGAACCCTGCCGATCGACGCCGTGCTTATCGACAGATTCCAGGATCTCGTGAGCGATGCGCGTGAGTGCGCGATCAATGTCAGCCTGCTGCAGCACAGGGCGTGCAGTCATCCTGACCTCCTTCCCCGTCTCTCTGGACGGACTTAAAGGTGGTCTGTTGCGATCCCGACTCTAGCGCGTCAGGTTGCGGCGTGGGAACGCGAAATCGCGCCCAGGAGACCGTTGAGGTAGCCGGGCGAATCTTCGGTACTCAGAGTGGTCGCCAATTCGACCGCCTCCGAGATCGCGACACCGTCGGGGACTTCGTCGTTGTGCAGGATCTCCCATGCCGCCATCCGGGCGATCGCGCGGTCGAGGGCCGGCATCCGCGCCAGCGACCAAC
>JBDTNW010000150.1:0-4794 GCA_039933575.1 Pseudolysinimonas sp.
CTGTCGAGTTTCTGCTCGCCGGCGACGACACAGATTCGGCGGGGCACCCGGCGAAGCGTCGCGAAGTCGGGTCCGGTTGTCCGCGAGTTGAGCGCAACGTCGCGGTGGCTGCCGTCGACGCGATAGAAGACTGTGGCCACGTCGCCGACGACTCGATCAGCACTGAGGCTGCGATAGTCGCGATCGTCAAGGTAGCCCCCGACGTAGACGTGGCTGGGCACGCCCGCGAAGGGAGATCCGAGTCCAAAGAGGGCGACATCCATCCGTCCCTGGATTTCGAGTACCCGTTGGGTTGCACGCTCACGCCAGAAGGCATCCTTGGTAGCCGCTTCGTCGAAGAGTGCCGGGACTGGAAACTGCTGGACGCGCGCGTGATATGCGTCACCGAATCTGCGAAGGATCTCGCTCGCGTAGTCGATGCCCGTGGTCTGGGTGTTGCCTGCTCCGTTGAGCTGCACCACGAGGGTGTTGTGCACGTCCTTGACGACAAGGTGTCGGCTGATCGCTCCCATCGTCGACCCCCAGGCGAGCCCGATGATCATGTTCGAGTCGATGTGCCGATGCAGCAGCCGGGCCGCCGTCAACGCGACCCGTTCGAGTCGGTCGACGTCGCTCAGCGAATCCGGAGCGGGTACGACGTGTGCGACGACCTGAAACCGCTCAGCAATCGCTCGCTCGGCTGGCGGCCCCGCCGCGAAGGGCGCCCGCACCCGGATGTCGACAAGCCCCGACGAACGGGCATGGCTGAGCAGACGCGAGACCGTCGACCGCGACGCGTGGAGTTCCGACGCGATGGTTTCCATCGTGAGGTCTTGCAGGTAGTACATCTGCGCGGCCTGAAGCGCCGCGAGTGCGCGCGGATCGGAAGCGAAGTCGTGATCGCTCATCGGCGTCTCCTTTCGGGTTCGCACGTTCGTGCAGAGGCATTGCGCGGATGTGCATTCTCCCCAATCATAGGGAGGCTGGCCGAATACGACGAGACCCAAAGGATTCCTGCGCATGCCCGAACGGAAGTCGCGCTCGACGGTGCTCGTCATCGGCGGCGGGATCAACGGAATCGGCGTCTTCCGCGAACTCGTGCTCCAGGGGGTCGAGGTGCTGCTGGTCGACCGTGGCGACTTCGCCTCGGGAGCGACCGCCGCATCCAGCCACATGGTGCACGGCGGGATCCGCTACCTCGAGAACGGCGAACTGCGGCTCGTGCGCGAGTCGGTCGTCGAACGCAATCGGCTGCTGCGCGTCGCCCCGCACCGGGTCACGCCGCTCGAGACCACCATTCCGATCTTCTCCACCTTCTCGGGTCTGCTCACGGCACCGCTGCGGCTGCTCACGCACCGAGCGCCTGCGCGACCACGGGAACGCGGAGCGCTGCTGATCAAGATCGGCCTGGTCATCTACGACACCTTCTCGCGCGACGGCGGCACGGTGCCGCGGCACCGCATCCACGGTCGTCGTCGTTCCCTCGCCGAACTCCCCCGACTCAACCCAAACGTGCGCTACACCGCGACCTACTACGACGCGTCGATGGATCAACCCGAGCGGCTTGCTCTCGACGTGCTCGGCGATGCCCTCGCTGTCGGCCCGCACGCCCGCGCGCTCAACTACACCGAAGCGGTCGGGATGGATGAGTCCGGCGTGCGGCTGCGTGACCTCGAGTCCGGGCGCGAATGGCACGTCACGCCCGATGTGGTCATCAACGCGTCGGGTCCGTGGACAGATTTGACCAACGAGGCGCTCGGCCGGCCGACCGCATACCTGGGCGGCACCAAGGGCTCCCACGTCGTGCTCGACGACCCCGAGCTGCTCGCCGCGACCGGCGGGCGAGAGATCTTCTTCGAGAACAACGACGGTCGCATCGTGTTGATCTACCCCATCAACGGCCGGGTGCTGGTCGGCACGACCGACCTCGAAGCCGACCCGCGCGAGCCGGTTGTCTGCACCGATGCGGAGGTCGACTACTTCGCCGACCTGGTACGCACGGTCTTTCCTGACCTCGAGTTACGACGCGATCGCATCGTGTACTCGTACTCGGGGATCCGGCCCCTGCCGCATCATGCCGATCTCGCACCTGGCCTCGTTTCGCGGGACTATCGCATCGAGATGAATCGCGACGGCAAGCTGGGTATTCCGACCTTCAGTTTGATCGGCGGCAAGTGGACGACCTTCCGGGCCGTCGCCGAACACCTCGGCGACACGGTCCTCACTCTCCTGGGCACCCGGCGGCGACAGTCCACCGCGAACCTGCCGATCGGGGGAGGCGCAGGTTTCCCCGCCGCCGCAGATCGCGCGGCGTGGTGTGAGCGGGAGCTGCCCGGGATTGCCGCGCCACGAGCGGATCTGTTGCTCAGCCGCTACGGGACCCGGGCAGCCCTGATCCTGCCGTACCTCGTCGACGACCAACCTTTGCTGGGCGACGAGTTGTCGACCGGAGAACTTCGCTTTCTGGTCGAACATGAGTGGGTCAAACACCTCGACGATGTCGTCTTCCGCCGCACCACGCTGGCGTTCCGCGGCCTCCTCGAACCTGCGGCCGTCGAACGGATCGGGGCCGCGCTAGCTGCAATCGTCGGCTGGGATGACCACCGTCGTCAGGCCGAAGTAGACGCGACGCTGGAAAAACTCCGCGTCGCCCAGAGCCCGAGCGGTGTCAGACCGATCGCAGGATGACGGCTGACCCCTGACCGCCGCCGCCGCAGATCCCGGCAGCACCGAGCGATCCCGATCCGGCCGACTGAAGTTGCCGTGCGAGGGTGCCGATGATTCGAGCACCCGACGCGCCGACCGGATGCCCGAGTGCGATCGCCCCGCCGTGCTGGTTCACGATCGCACCGTCGATGCCGAGAAGGTCGACGCTGCGCACCGCGACTGCGGCAAACGCCTCGTTGATTTCAACCGCTGTCAGGTCGGCCGCGGTGAGGCCGCCAGCCGTGCCCGCATTCAGACGCGCAAGGGCGGCCAGGATGGCGTTGGCCGGTTGGGCATGCAAGCGCGTGTCGGGCCCGGCCACTGCGGCATGAGCCTCAATCCGAGCGAGCGGCGTGATGCCGCGCGAGGCCGCCAGCTCTTCCGACATGAGCACGAGGGCAGCCGCCCCATCGCTGATCTGTGACGAGTTGCCCGCCGTGATCGACCCGTCGGGCGAGAACGCACCCTTCAAGCGAGCGAGGGTCTCGGGCGTCGTGTCAGCGCGCACTCCGTCGTCATCCGTGACCACTACTTCGCCTGCCCGCAAGGTGAGGGTATAGGGCGCGATCTCCTCCGCAAGAAACGCGGCCGAAGCCAGCGCCCGCTGGTGCGACAGCGCCGACCAGGCATCCTGAGCTTCACGAGTGACGCGATGGTCGGCGTTACCCGCCTCGGTCGACGCCCCCATCGCGCGGTGTTCGAAAGAGTCGAGAAGGCCGTCGTACTCGAGCGTGTCGAGCATCTCGATCGCGCCGTACTTGTGACCCATGCGAGAGCGCACGGCATGCGGGGCGCGGGTCATCGATTCCATCCCGGCGGCAACGACGATGCCGTGCTCGCCGGCCTCGATGTTGCGGGCGGCCGCGATGACCGCTTCCATGCCCGAGAGGCAGACCGCGTTGATGGTCATCGCGGGGGCGCTGAGCGGGATGCCGGCCGCAAACGCCGCCTGACGGATGGGACCCTGACCTCCGCCCGCGGGAAGCACCTGGCCACCCCAGATTCGCTCGACCTCGGTGGCGTCAACCGAGGCCCGAGCGAGGGCGGCACGAATCGCGTGCGCGGCCAGATCTGACGCCGGGATGTCGGCGAACCGACCCATGAAGCGGGAGAAGGGGGTGCGGGCGTAGCCCGCGATGACGACGGCCATGTCAGTCCTCCAGGTCGATGGACGCTGCTCGATCAGCAGCTGCAAGTTCAACAGCGAAGGGCGCTCCGGTCAGGGAACGCAGTTCTTCTACCGTCTCGCCGGGGGCGAGTTCGCGCAACACCAAACCGTTCGCCGAGACATCGAACACGGCTCGATCGCTCACAATCCGATCGACGACCGCGACTCCGGTGAGCGGCAAGTCGCACTGCGCCACAATCTTGGGGGTGCCATCTTTCGCGACGTGTTCGGTCACGACGATGACGTGGGGGGTTCCGGCGACGAGATCCATCGCGCCACCCATCCCTTTCACCAACTTGCCCGGGATGGTCCAATTCGCCAGGTCCCCGTGCTGCGAGACCTGGAGCGCCCCGAGAATCGCGGTCGCCACGTGGCCGCCGCGGATCATCCCGAAGGAGGTCGCCGAGTCGAACACCGCGGCACCCGGCAGCAGCGTCACGGTCTGCTTGCCTGCGTTGATGAGATCGGCATCCTCATCGCCTTCGAACGGGAACGGGCCCATCCCGAGAATCCCGTTCTCGCTTTGCAAGGTCACTTCGACGCCGGCAGGCAGATTGTTGGCGACCAGAGTCGGGATGCCGATCCCGAGATTCACATAGTCGCCGTCTTTCAGATCGCGGGCTGCGATCGCAGCCATCTCGTCACGCGTCCACATGGTCAGGCCTCCACCGGTGCGACTCGAGGTCGTACCGTCCGTTGCTCGATCTCTTTCGTCGTGTCCTCGACCCTCACGAGCCGTTGCACGTAGATGCCAGGTGTCGAGACGTCGTCGGGATCGATGAAGCCGTCGACGATCTCTTCGGCTTCAGCCAGGGTCACCCGCCCAGCCGTCGCGACGAGAGGGTTGAAGTTGCGGGCGGTGAGTCGGTAGCGCAGGTTGCCCGCGGCATCCGCCCAACGTGCGCGCACGAGCGCGACGTCGGCGACGATCCCGCGTTCCA
>JBDTNW010000151.1:0-4719 GCA_039933575.1 Pseudolysinimonas sp.
CACCGCAATCGCCCTGGGCATCATGGGCGGCGTGGTGGGTCTGATTCTTCTCGTGGTGGGCGTGATCGTGCGCCAGCCGCTCGTGGGTCTTCTTGGATTCCTGCTGATGTTCGTCGGCGCCCTGCTCGGCTTCGCGCCGCCCCGCCGGCTGACAGTTCCTCAAGACCCGCGCGATGCGGCCGCTCCGCGCCGTGCCGGCTTCATGGACACTCTCAACGAGCGGTGGGAACGCCGCAACGACACCGAGGAGTAAGCGCAGTGGAGTAAGCGCCGTGGAGTAGGCGCTTCTCCTCGACTCTGTGACAGGCCGACCTTCGGGTCGGCCTTTCTTTTTGCCCGCAGCCATTCCTTTTTGCTCCCTGGGGGAGCGCGGTGGCCCCAAAGGGAGGGGAATGGGTGGAAAGTGGTTGCTTGAGGAGGAAAGTGGAGTAGTGTGGAGCCATTCACATCTGGCCGGAGAGTGAGGGGGTTGCCGCATGTTGCTCGGCACCTTCGCGCCCAAGTTGGATGAAAAGGGCCGCGTCATCCTTCCCGCCAAGTTCTGGGACGAGTTCTCGGGCGGGCTCGTGATGACCCGCGGAGTCGATCGCTGCGTGTTCGTCTACAGCGAGCGCGAGTTCGAGAAAGTACTCGACGCGATGAGTTCGGCGCCCGTCACGACTGCAGAGCAGCGCGACCGGGGTCGCTTCTTCATGAGCGGCGCATCTCAGGAGATCCCTGACAAGCAACGCCGGGTCACGATCCCGTCGATCTTGCGCGACTACGCATCACTCGACCGCGAGCTCACGATGATCGGCGTCGGGACCCGAGCCGAGATTTGGGACACCCAAGCCTGGGAGAACTTCTATGCAGCGCGTGAAGCGACCTACGCGGCAGGCGGAGCCGGGGAGGTGATCGCGGGCCCCTTCTGATTCCCTCGCGCCCGACCCTCAGCCGCGCACCCTGCCTCCACTTCCCCGGAGACAGGTCGCAGCGGATGGGGATCCGGTTCGAGGGCCACGGGCCCCACATCCCATGACCGCCGCACACGACGCCCTCCACACTCCCGTCATGCTCGAGCGTTGCCTCGAGCTTCTCGCCCCCGCCCTCGAAAAGTCAGGTGCAGTGCTCGTTGACGCCACGCTCGGCCTAGGCGGTCACGCGGAAGCATTCCTGCGCCGATTCCCCGAACTCACCTTCGTCGGACTCGACCGCGACCCCGAGGCACTCAGGCTCGCGGGGGAGCGTCTCGCTCCATTCGCAGACCGGGTCCACCTCGTTCACGCTGTTTACGACCGGATCGCGGATGTTCTCGATGACCTCGGTTTCGGGTCGGTGGCGGGCATCCTCTTCGATCTCGGCGTCTCGTCGATGCAACTCGACATGGTCGAGCGTGGCTTCTCGTATTCGAAGGATGCCCCGCTCGACATGCGCATGGACATGACCGCCCCGCTCACCGCGGCGCGCATCATCGCGGAGTACGACGAGTACGCCCTGCGCCGCATCTTTTTCCAGTACGGCGAAGAGAAGCTGGCTGCCCGATACGCCCGCCGCATCGTCGAACGTCGGGCCGCTGCGCCGATCGAAACATCCGCCCAGCTCGTTGAAATCATCGCGGCTGCCACCCCGGCCGCCGTGCAACGAGCCGGGCACCCGGCGAAGCGCGTCTTTCAGGCGCTTCGGATCGAGGTCAACTCCGAACTCGCCGTGCTCGAGCGCGCCATTCCGGCAGCGATCGACGCTCTCGAACTCGGGGGCCGCATCGTGGTGCTTGCTTACCAGTCCCTTGAGGACCGAATCGTGAAGCAGGAGTTCGCCCGTCGTTCGACCTCAACGGCACCGCGCGGTCTGCCGGTTGAGTTGCCCGAGCACCGGCCCGAACTCAAACTGCTCGTTCGTGGAGCCGAGCTTGCGACCGACGATGAGAAGGCTCGCAATCCGCGATCTACCCCGGTGCGTCTGCGTGCGGCCGAACGACTCAGGGGCCAGCAGTTCAAGAAGGCGGCCGCATGAGCGCCTTGCCGCTGGCGTCGCCGCGTCCCCTCCGCTCTCCCGATTCTCGGCCCCGACCCTACCTCGAGGTCGCCCCGACCCGCGCGCAACGTCGCGCCCGGCCGCGGCTCGTTCCGGCGATCGTCACCATCGCGGGAATCGGCGTCATTTTGCTCGGTCAGCTATTGATGAGCATCGCGGTCGCCGACGGCGCGTACCGCATCTCTGAACTTCAGTCGCAACAACGAAGCCTCGAGCACCAGCAGCAGGCGCTTACCGAAAACCTCGAGGTGCTGTCGTCGACGCAGAACCTCACCGCGAACGCGGAAAACCTGGGCATGGTCGCCAGCGGCAACCCAGTCTTCCTCGACCTTTCAACGGGGGCGGTGACCGGCAACCCAACGGCCGCGGGCGGAAGCCTCACGGGGTCGGCAGGCAATCAGATCGGCAACTCGCTCCTGACCGGGACGTCTCTTGTCTCGGCAACGACCAGCACCCCGGCAACCACAAGCGCCCCGTCAGCAAACTTCGCGCCCGCAAGTCGTCCGGCTGCGGCGAAGCCGACTTCGGCTGCGACGACAGCAGGGTCGTCAGGCGGATCCGCATCCGGCTCGACCGCCCCCGCGCCTTCCGGCCCGGCGACTTCCGGCTCGATCCCGTCTCCGACGACGCACTGACGAGAGCGACGACTCGATGAATCACTCCCGTGGCACCCGACGACGACTAGCTCTCACCGTGGTTGCGGTCTTCGCGATCGTCGGGATCTTCGTCGTCAAGTTGGTCGACATCCAGGTGGTGCGCGCCTCAGAGTTGGCCGCCGCCGCGGAGTCGAGGCGTGAGATTTCGGTGACCACGTACGGAACGCGAGGGAGCATCGTCGACGCGAATGGTGTCGTGCTCGCCGACAGTGTCGAACGGTTCGACATCACGGCATCCCCGCGTGACATCGGTGAGACGACCAGGATGACCGTCGACGGCGCCCGCACCGAGGTTCCTACCAGCGAAGTACTCGCGAAGGTCGCCGAGCTCACGGGCGCGGTTCCCGCCGATCTGTCGACCTCGATCGATGCTGCCCTTGTGGTCAACCCCGACTCCGATTTCGCCTACCTCGTCAAACACGTCACTCTCGCGCAGTTCCAGGCAGTCACCGCGCTTGACATTCCGTGGCTGTATTCCGAACTCCATCCCTCCCGCAGCTACCCGAGTGGAGCGACGGCGGGCAACCTGGTCGGCTTCAACGGCACCGACGGACCGTTGGCCGGCACCGAGTACCAGCAGAACTCATGCCTGGCGGCGACCAACGGGTCATCGACCTACGAACGCAGCGAGGACGGGGTGCGCCTTCCGGGGAGCACTGTCGTCTCGGAGCAACCGGTCGACGGCGGAACGATCCACCTCACGATCGACTCCGACTTGAACTGGTTCACGCAGCAAGCCCTCGCAACCCAAGGTCAGGCAGTCGGCGCGGACTGGGGTACGGCGATGGTCGTGCGGGTTTCGACGGGCGAGATCGTTGCGGCGGCCGATTGGCCCTCGATCGACCCGAACAACCTGAACTCGGTGAGCGCTGCCGACTCCGGTGCACGGAGCTTCACCGCTCCCTTCGAGCCCGGCTCGATCATGAAACCCGTCGCGTTCGCCGCATTGCTCGACCAGGGCCTGATTACCCCGAGTACTCAGGTCGTCGTTCCCTCGGCTTACAAGCAGGGTCTGCCCGCCGGAACGAGCATCACCGATGTCTGGTCCCACGGCGACTTGCGCCTGACGGCCACCGGCATCCTGATGAACTCCTCCAACATCGGCACCGTGTTGCTGAGCGAAAAGTTGACTGAGCAGCAGAAGCACGACTACTTCACCGCGTTCGGGTTCGGCACGCAGACCGCAGTCGGCTTCCTCGGTGAGGAGCCCGGCACTGTGCAGAGCGCCGCGTCCATCGACTCGATCAGCCTCCGGACCCAGATGTTCGGTCAGGGGATCACAGTCACGAGTGCGCAGATGCTCGGTCTCTACCAGACCCTCGGCAACGGCGGTGTACGACTTCCGCTGACCCTCGTTTCTGGATGCGAGCACTCCGACGGTAGCTGGACCGACGTGCCGGTCGAGACTGGCACTCGCGTGGTGTCCGAATACGCGGCAAACACGACCTTGCAGATGATGGAGACCGTCGCGAGCCAGGGGGCCCTGCGCAACGTCATCAGCATCCCCGGGTACCGCATCGCGGCAAAGACCGGCACCGCGGAGGTGGCGGCCAACGGAGGCTACGGCGCCGACCGCATTGTCTCGCTGGCCGGCGTATTTCCGGCGGATCATCCCGAGTACGCCATGGTGGTTACCTTTGCGAAGCCCGATACGATCAAGTCATCGGCAGCCGCGGCCCCCGCCTACCACGCGATCATGGAGCAGGTCATCAAGACGTTCCGGGTCACCCCGTCGACGGAACCGGCTCCGAGCCTCCCGCTCACCTGGTAGCCGGAGGGCGCAATTCGCGGCCCGGAGTTCCGGGATGACAATGCAGCGAGAGGAGTCGGGTCTGAGTTCCAGGATCCCTCCGGTGCTTCGCCCGGAGCACGTCTCGCCCCGCTCGCTCGCCGGATTCGTTCAAGAGTTCGGTGTCGAGCACCGCGGTTCTGTCGACGGTCTGGAGATCACCGGCGTCACGCTCAGTACGGGTGACCTTCGCCCGGGTGACCTCTTTGTCGGCGTCAAGGGGCTCAAGGGGATCCACGGCGCCTCTTACGCGGTTCAGGC
>JBDTNW010000152.1:0-4704 GCA_039933575.1 Pseudolysinimonas sp.
CGGCGAGTTCGCCGAGCAACCGGGTCATCAGCATCGTGTCGCCCGGGTCGTCGAGCTCGAACTCGTCGATCGCAACCAGGGTCGCGCCGGTGAAAAGTTTCACAGCGGACGCGTAGCCGAGGGCACCAACCAGCGCGGTGTATTCGATGAATGTGCCGAAATACTTGCGGCCCGGCGCGAGCTTCCACAGGGCCGCGAGGAGGTGGGTCTTGCCTACGCCGAACCCGCCATCGAGGTAGAGACCGGGTTTCGTCTCGGGAGCGCGTTTGCGAAACAGACCGCCACCGGGCTTCCAGGCAGCAGCGAACGCCTGCACCCTCTCGACGGCTTCGGCCTGTGACGGGTAGTCGGGATCGGGCAGATAGTTCTCAAGCGTCGCGCTGTCGAACTGGCGCGGCGGCACGAGCGACGCGGCGAGCTCGTCGCCCGACATCGTGGGCGTGCGATCGAGCAGCGACGCGGTGGGGAGAGTCATGGCGCCTCGGGTTGTGGGAACGTTCGTGTCGAACTCTTACGGCACATCGGCGGGCCCGTGAGCGACTGCATACCCTGGAAGGGATCCCAACAACTCTACTTCCCTACTTCTTGGAGCATCTGATGACCGTCGAGATCGACGCCTCCCCCGAGTTCACGTCCTACGCTCACCCCGAACGCCTGGTGAGCACCGACTGGCTCGCCGAACACCTTGGCGAAGACGGACTCGTCGTGGTCGAGTCCGACGAAGATGTTCTGCTCTACGAGACCGGTCACATCGACGGTGCGGTCAAGGTTGACTGGCACACCGACCTCAACGATCCTCTCGTGCGCGACTACCTCGACGGCGCCGGTTTCGCGAAGTTGCTGTCACGCAAGGGCATCTCGCGAGACTCCACCGTGGTGATCTACGGCGACAAGAACAACTGGTGGGCCGCCTACGCCCTCTGGGTCTTCTCACTTTTCGGTCACGACGACGTACGTCTGCTCGACGGCGGCCGCGCCAAGTGGGAGGCCGAAGGCCGTGCGTACACGACCGAGACGTCGAAGCCCGCGCCGACCGACTACCCCGTCGTTGAGCGCGATGACCACGTCCTGCGTGCCTTCAAAGACGACGTGCTCGCCCACCTCGGCAACCCCCTCGTCGACGTCCGGTCCCCTGAGGAGTACTCGGGCGAGCGCACCACGGCCCCGGCCTACCCCGAAGAAGGCACCCTGCGCGCCGGCCACATCCCGAGCGCGCAGAGCGTGCCGTGGGCGAAAGCGGTGGCCGACAACGGCACCTTCAAGCCGCTCGACCAACTGAACGCGATCTACCGGGACGGCGCCGGGCTCAAGGATGGCGACCAGATCGTCGCGTATTGCCGCATCGGCGAGCGGTCGAGCCACACCTGGTTCGTGCTGACCCACCTGCTCGGGTTCAAGAACGTGCGCAACTACGACGGCTCGTGGACCGAGTGGGGCAGCGCGGTGCGGGTGCCGATCGTCAAGGGTGCCGAGCCGGGTGCCGTCCCGGCGAAGTAATCTGACGTGGTGAGCGATCCCGAGCTGCCTGAAGCGCTTGCGACCATCCGAGACGACTTCCTCGCACTCGAGCAGCACGAGCGACTGCAACTGCTGCTCGAGTTCTCGCAGGAACTTCCCGAGCTTCCCACCCAGTACGCCGACCATCCTGACCTGTTGGAACGGGTCGAGGAATGCCAGTCGCCGGTGTTCATTTTTGTCGACGTCGACTCCGAGGGAGACGGCGGGGGCATCGTGCACCTCCACGCGACCGCGCCGAAAGAGGCGCCGACGACCCGCGGATTCGCCTCGATCCTGGTGCAGGGACTCGCCGGGCTCACGGTGCAGCAAGTGCTCGACGTGCCCGACGACTACCCGCTCACTCTCGGCTTGACCGAGGCCGTGAGTCCGCTTCGGATTCGTGGGATGTCAGCGCTCCTCGGTCGCACGAAGCGCCAAGTACGCGAGAAGACCGCCGCGTGATCATCCGACCGCTGTTGCCCACCGGCGATCCGATCGACACCTCCTCCCCCGATGCTCGTCAACAGATCGCGGCGTTCTACCCCGCGCCGGGACTCCGCGTGAACCTCGTGGCCAGCGTCGACGGTGGAACTTCGGATGCCGCGGGCACCTCCGCCGGGCTGACCGAGGGCGCCGACCGCGTCATCCTCGGCGCGATCCGCTCGGTGAGCGACACCGTCCTGATCGGCGCCGCGACCTTGCGCGCCGAAGGCGACCTCGTGCCGCGGTCCGCTCATCTGACCGTGCTCACGACGACCGGCGACTTCACCGGTGCCGTCGTGCGGCCCGATATCGAGCCCGGCCGCATCCTGGTCGTCGGTCCTGCGAAAGTCGAGGATCGCGCCCGCGCCACCTTCAACGCGCCGTTCGAGTACTTCGCGCTCGACGGCGATCGGGCCGTTCCCCTCGCGGTGATGCTCACGGCGCTCCGGGATCGAGGGCTCACGAAGATCGTCTGCGAGGGAGGTCCACGCCTCGCCGGGCAACTGCTCGCGGCCGGGCTCGTCGATGAACTGTGTCTGACGACGGTGCCCCGGCTGCTCGGCAACGCATCCGCGCTGTTCGGCGGAGCGACCGGTGGCTCGCGCAATCTCGAACTCGTGCAGGTGCTGACCGACGATGGCGGATCGTTGTACGGGCGCTGGCAGGTCAGCTAGCTTTCGCGCGACGCTGCGCCTTGGGCAGCTTCGCGATCCAATTGCGGATGGCGCCCTCCCACCGGTCGCGGTCGTAGTTCCACAACTTGGTGTGCCGGGCCGTGTCGAAGGCTTCCAGGGTCACGATGTCGGGTCGCGCGAGGGCGAGCGCTCGGGATGCCGTCGACGGCACGAACCCGTCGTCGTCGCTGTGCAAAATGAGCACCGGCCGATCGAGTTCTTTCGCGCGGGTGACGAAGTCGAGCCGGTCGATATCGAGTGGTTCCGCCAGCCCGGTGAAGACCCTTCCCCACGGATGCTTGAACAGCAGGATGACGAACGACCGCACGAACACCGGCAGTTTGCGCAGCTTGACCTGAAAGTCGAGTGCCGCGATCCAGTCCACGACAGGCGACTCGAGAATGACCCCCGACACCTTGTCGCCGTAGGTCGAGCGAGTGAGCGCCTGCAACGCGGTAGTGCCGCCCATCGACCAGCCGACCAACACGAGTTCAGTGGCGCCGTGGCTCACGGCGTACCGCATCGCCGCATCCACGTCGAGCCACTCTCGGTCGCCAAGCGCGTACCGGAAGTCGTCGCTGCGCGGCGCCTCGCCGTCGTTGCGATACGACACAACGAGAGACGTGAACCCCGCCTCCCGGAAGATCGGCACGGCACGAAGGGTCTCGGGGCGCCGCACGGCGCGACCGTGGATGTGAATCGCCCAGCGCGTCGACGGACCGGTGGATGCCGGCACCAGCCAGGCAGGCGCGTCACCGAGCGGGGTGGCAATCTCGACGTCGTCGAACGGCACGCCAAGATCGGCGGGGGTCAGATAGAACCAGCCGGTCAGGCGACCGCGTTTGGCGGCGCGGAGGTCGCCGAGATCCACCCCGACGATCCGACGGGTCACACTCGTCGGGGTGGTCGAGACGATCTCGCCGATGCGCGCGTGCCCGGTTTCTCGGGTAAACCAGAAACTGTATTCGCCTCGCAGGCGGGAGTCAGCGGTCGATTCGAGAACGATGAGGCCAGCGTCAAGGTCGACGGACCGGACCGCGACATCCTCTTCCCGGCGTGACGGCGGGACGATGACCTTGCGGGCAATAATCACGCTCAGCGCGGCCGTCGCTACCGCCGCAGCGCCGACGAGGGACAGGGCCCCGATCACCCCGCCGACAACGACCTTGGTACGCGACGGCATCCGTCCTCCTCAATGGTCCGACGTCCCGGGCACCGCTGGACGGCGTGGCACGCCAGCGGATTCCTGCTTGAAACCCTAATCTTCAGTCGTGGCCACCCTTGCATCCGACTCGGTCGTTCCCGCACCATTTGGTCGCGCGGTGACTGCTGCGCGGCGAGCCACGATCCGTCCCGAACTCCAACTCGGCGAAATTGCGGCTCCGACCGGTCTCGCTCCGCACGCCATTGCGATGGCCGCTGACGTCAGTCCGGTACGCCACGGAATCGACTCAGTTCTGGGCACCGGCCGTTTCGTGCTGCTCTACGACCCCGAAGAACCCGACGCCTGGGGCGGCCCGTTCCGTGTCGTGTGCTTCGCTCAGGCACCGCTCGAGACCGATATCGGGCTCGACCCCTTCGTCGCCGAAGTCGCCTGGTCGTGGCTTGAAGACGCGCTCGAAGCGCGCAATGCGCACTACACCGCGGCTTCGGGCACAGCGACGAAAGTTCTGTCGACCGGCTTTGGCGAACTGAGCAGTCAGAGTGATGGCGCCCAACTCGAGGTACGGGCCTCGTGGACCCCTGACGCCGACGCGATCGGTGCCTCCGTCGAAGCCTGGAGCGACCTGCTGTGCCGACTCGCCGGGCTCCCGCCGACGGCCGAAGCGGTCGGTCTGCTGCCGAACCGACGAGGGGCGCGTGGCTGACGCCTCGAGCGATGCGGCGGGGCCGGAAGCGCCCGTTGAACCGCATGAGCCCGTTGTCGTCCTCGACACCCGCGAGGCATATCTCGAAGCCGTCGCCCTGCTCGCGCGGGGAAACGGTCCGTTCGCGGTCGACGCCGAGCGGGCATCCGGCTACCGCTATTCGCAACGTGCGTATCTGATCC
>JBDTNW010000153.1:0-4696 GCA_039933575.1 Pseudolysinimonas sp.
GGAGTGAAGTCGTACCCGTTCACGATGTCGCCCCGGTAGGCGGGAAGCGTGACGTCGCCCCGTGTTTCGTCGTCGCTGGATCGCGGTTTCGCGAACTGCCCCGCCATCCGACCCATCTTGATGACCGGCATCGAGGCGCCATAGGTGAGAACAACCGCCATCTGCAGCAGAGTCTTTACCCGGTTGCGGATCTGATCGGCTGTCGCACCAGCGAAAGTCTCGGCACAGTCGCCACCCTGCAACAGGAACGACCCGCCCCGTGCGGCTCGAGCGAGTCGGTCACGCAGGATGTCGACTTCACCAGCGAAAACGAGTGGCGGGTACGACGCGATTTCTGCGGAAGCGGCAACGACGGCCGCGGCATCCGGCCAGGTCGGCTGCTGCTTGATCGGCAGACTCCGCCAATAGTCCAGGCCGGCGAGGACGCTCGGATCTGCCTGGACGATGGTTTCGGTCGGGTCTACCACTGAACTGACTCTCTACTGGGCGGGATCGGCGTCCGTTCGGTCGCCAGCCGTTCAGCCTAGCCGCAGGTCACGCGGCCTGTCGGACGGCAGCCGCTGAGCGGTTCTTGACCGACGAGGCATAGACGTCGACGTACTCTTGGCCGCTCAACTTCGACAGGTTGTGCATGATCTCGTCGGTGATCGACCTGAGCACGAACCGGTCGCCCTCGAGACCGGCAAACCGCGAGAAGTCCATCGGTTCGCCGATCACAACGCCCACCTTGCGCAACTTCGGAAGGATGCTTCCGGTCGGCAGAACCTTGTCGGTGTCGATCATCGCAATCGGCACCACCGTGACGCCCGACTCCAGCAACATCCGCGCGATCCCCGTGCGACCCCGATAGAGCCGACCGTCCGGGCTGCGCGTGCCCTCCGGGTAGATCCCGAGCTGTCGGCCGGATGTCAGCACACCGAGTCCGGCATTCAGAGCGGCCTCTGACGCCTTCCCGCCCGAGCGATCAATCGGCACCTGGCCGACTCCGCTGAAGAACATCTTGCTCAACCAGCCTTTGACTCCCGAGCCGGTGAAGTACTCGCTCTTGGCGAGATAGACGATGTGCCGGTCAACGAGCAGTGGCAGAAAGATCGAGTCGACGAACGACAGGTGGTTGACCGCGAAGATCACCGGACCCGACTCCGGGATGTTTTCAACGCCAACGATCCACGGCCGGTACACGGTGTGCACGAACGGTCCGAGGAAAACGAACTTGATCAACCAGTAGAGGAGAGGCACCGCCGGTCAGTCTATTGCCGGCTCAGTTGCGACGACACCTGGTTTGATGACGCCGTTGCCCGCTCGGCATGGATCCGGGCGAGGTCGGCGGCACCCACGACTCCAGCGTCGTTCACCAGTTCCGCGACCGTGAACACCGGTTCCGGGTGGAACCCTCGCGCGGGAAGGTGCGTCAAGTACGCGGCACGGATGGGATCGAGCAGCAGGTCTCCCGCGACGGCCACTCCCCCGCCGAACACGAACACCTGGGGGTCAAGAACGGCGCCGATTGATGCGCAGGCTTGGCCGAGCCAATCGCCGAGTTCGTGCAGAGCGGCAAGCGCTCCGGCATCCGCCGATTGGATGAGATCCGAGACGATGGCACCGTCGAGGATGCCCCCGTTCGCCGCGCGTGCGACCCCAAGTTCGCGTCCGATGCCACCAGCGTCCGCGATCTCGTTCGCGAACCTCAGCAGCGCGCGACCGGAACCGTACTGTTCGATGCAGCCCTTCTGGCCACACCCGCACGGATGCCCATTCGGCACCACGCGCAGATGCCCGATCTCGCCGGCAGCGCCAAAGCCCCCACGAAACAGTTGGCCGCTCGACACGATCGCACCGCCGACGCCGGTGCCGATAGTCAGCATCGTCATGTCAGTTGTCCCGCGCCCGGCGCCGAAGCGGTACTCCGCCCAGCCCGCGGCGTTCGCGTCGTTGTCGACAGTGATGTCGAGTCCGGGTAGTCGTGCCTCGAGGAGTTCACGCAACGGCTCGCCACGCCAGTTGATATTCGGGGCGTAATAGACCAGCGATTGAGTGACGTCGATGAAACCCGCCGCTGCGACCCCTGCAGCGACAATGTCTTGCCCGTCCGACAACTCCCGGATCAGGTCGACGACGACGTCCAGGATGGCGGCGGGGTCGCCCGCAGGCGTCAGGCGACGCTCAAGGCGATGGATGCCGCCCTGCTCATCGACGAGAGCCCCCGCGACCTTGGTTCCCCCGATGTCGATCCCGATGGCGTGCACTCGCAACAGCCTATTTGCCGCGCGGTTCCGAATGCCCCGGGATAGGGTCGTAAGTACCTGACCGGCCCCAAAGGAGTAGCCGTGAACGAGACATTCCTTCCTGTAGTGGTTCAGCCCGACCCCGACGCGAACATCACCGATCTTCTGCTCGACAGGGTTGCCGCGACTCCCGATGCCGCGCTGTTCTCGATTCCGACCTCCGCCGGCGGCTGGAGCGACATCACCGCGACCGAGTTCCACCGTCAAGTCGTCACCCTCGCGAAGGGTTTTGCCGCCGCAGGAGTCAAGCCCGGCGACAAGATCGGCTTCATGTGTCGGGTCCGATACGAGTGGACCCTCATCGACTTCGCGGCAGCCTTCGCCGGCGCGGTGATTGTTCCAATCTACGAAACGTCGGCTCCGTCACAGGTGGGTTACATCCTCAACGACTCAGGGGCGAATGCGATCATCCTTGAAACGGCCGAGCACTTCACGCGGTTCGACGAGGTCCGCAGCGAAACCCCCAACGTCGAGAAGGTCTGGCAGCTCCACCTCGGTGACCTCGAGAAGCTGTCCAACTCGGGCGACGCCATTACCGACGCCGATCTCGAAAAACGCCGCACGACGGCCAAGGGCAAAGACCTCGCGACGCTGATTTATACGTCGGGTTCGACCGGGGTACCCAAAGGCTGCATCCTCTCGCACTCCAACTTTGTCGAGCTGAGCCGCAATGCTGCGGTCGCGATGTCGGAGGTCGTCAGCACGCCGGGCGCCTCGACGCTGCTCTTCATCACCACCGCACACGTCTTCGCGCGTTTCATTTCGATGCTCTCAGTGCACGCGGGCGTGAAGGTCGGCCACCAAGCCGACACCAAGCAGCTGCTCTCGGCGCTCGGTTCGTTCAAGCCCACCTTCCTGCTCGCGGTACCGCGAGTCTTCGAAAAGGTGTACAACTCGGCCGAGCAGAAAGCTGAAGCCGGCGGTAAGGGCAAGATCTTCCGCTCCGCGACCGAGGTCGCGATCGCTCACTCCAAGGCGCTCGACGCGGGGCACGTGCCGCTCGGGATGCGCATCAAGTTCGCCGTATTTGACCGGTTGGTCTATAGCAAGCTCCGAGCGGCGATGGGCGGCAACGTGACATACGCTGTCTCGGGATCCGCTCCCCTTGGCACCCGGCTCGGCCACTACTTCCGGAGCCTCGGCATCCGCATCCTAGAGGGCTACGGCCTCACCGAGACGACCGCGCCAGCCACGGTCAACCTCGCCGACAAGTTCAAAATCGGCACCTGTGGTCCCGTGCTTCCCGGTGTCGGGGTGAAGATTGCCGCCGACGGCGAGATTATGGTCAAAGGCATCGACGTCTTCGGCGGCTACTGGAACAATCCCCAGGCCACCAAGGAAGCGTTCGATGGTGAATGGTTCCTGACCGGCGACATCGGCGAGCTCGACGACGACGGCTACCTCAAGATCACCGGTCGTAAGAAGGAACTGATCGCGACCGCGGGCGGCAAGAAGGTCGCCCCGGCCGTGCTCGAAGACCCGATCCGCGCGAATCCGATTGTCGGCCAGGTTGTGGTGGTCGGTGAGGGCAAGCCATTCATTTCGGCTCTCATCACGCTCGACTCCGAGATGCTGCCGACGTGGTTGGCCAACAACGGCGAGAAGGCTGACATGCCCCTCGCCGATGCGTGCACGAACCCCAAGGTCATCGCCGAGGTACAGAAGGCTGTGGATGCCGCGAACTCGAAGGTGTCGCGTCCTGAGTCGATCCGCAAGTTCTCGATCCTCGCGACCGAGTTCACCGAGGACAGCGGGCACCTCACCCCGAAGATGAGCATCAAGCGGGGACCGATCCTGGAGGACTTCTCGTCCGAGATCGAGGCGATGTACGAGGTTCCGGCAACCCAGGGCGAAAGCCTGGTGCACTGAAGCGACGGATGACGGCCGCCCGGGACACAGTTACCGGGTGAACCAGGCGGCCTGCCGGATGGCGCGCATAGCTTCGCGCTTGACGTCGGGTTCGAGCCCCTCGATGTACAACTTTCCGTCGAGGTGGTCGCACTCGTGCTGAAGTACTTGAGCCATCAGGCCATCACCACTGACGTCGATCGGGTTGCCGTCAGCATCGATGCCCGTGACGCGCGCCCACGGATACCGCATCCGCGGAAAGTAGAAGCCGGGCACCGAGAGGCAACCCTCTTCGACGAGTTCGGGCTCACCTGATACCTCGAGCACTGGGTTGATGATGTAGCCGATGTCGTCGTCGACGTTGTAGCTGAACGCGCGAAGTCCGACGCCAATCTGGTTCGCCGCGACACCCGCTCGGCCAGGCGGCGTCACGGTGTCAATGAGGTCGACAGCGAGGGCCGCGATGCGCGCGTCTCCTGGCAGCGCCGTGACGGCATCCGTACGGGAACGCAGAACGGGGTCACCAAACAGGCGGATCTGACGCTCGGTCACGCGTCCTGCTC
>JBDTNW010000154.1:0-4693 GCA_039933575.1 Pseudolysinimonas sp.
TCCTCAACCAGTTTCTGGTGCCGACGCTGGAGCGAGCAGTCGCGGGTGGAGACGACGATCACGGTGCCCGCGGAGTCGGCCAGACACTGCGTCTCAACGTGCCGCGGCTCGTCGAGGTACTTCTCGACGAAACACTCACCGCGCCCGAAGGCGGCTGTTGCCTCGCGCACCGCGGATTCGAACAGTTCCGGGATCTCTTCGCGAGTGCGGGCGACCTTGAGTCCACGCCCGCCGCCGCCGAACGCCGCCTTGATCGCGACCGGCAGGCCGACCTCATCGACGAAGGCGAGGATTTCGTCGGCATCCACAACTGGGTTGAGGGTGCCGGGGGCGAGCGGTGCGCCGACCTTCTCGGCCACGTGGCGGGCCGAGACCTTGTCGCCCAGGCGGTCGATGGCGTCGGGGGAGGGGCCGATCCAGATCAGCCCGGCATCGATGACGGCGCGAGCGAAGTCGGCGTTCTCGGCCAGAAACCCGTAGCCCGGATGCACGGCGTCAGCGCCCGACCGTCGAGCGATTGAGAGCAACTTCTCGATCACCAGATAGGTGTCGGCTGAGGTGGTGCCGTCGAGCGCGTAGGCCTCATCGGCGAGTTTGACGTGCCGGGCGTCGCGGTCTTGGTCGGCGTAGACGGCGACCGACGTGATGCCGGAGTCCTTCGCCGCCCTGATGACCCGAACAGCGATTTCGCCTCGGTTTGCGATCAGGACTTTGGTGATGCGTCGTTGCGCAACCGCGGCGGAGACCATAAGAACCGAGCCTATCGGGGGTATTTCCCTCGTCGTTTGTCGAGGTCCCACAGAAACGTCGCAGTGTTGCGGTGGGTCCCGACAGAAGACGAGACGGATGGATGCCGTGGTCGGTCGTGCGCTTAGGACCGGTTCCAGAGGTCGGGCCATTCGATCGCAAGGGACCGCACCAGATTCCTGAGGGTCGGGATCGAGAGTCCGATCACCGTGCTGGGGTCACCGTCGATGCTCTCGATGAATGCGGCACCCTTGGCGTCGATCGTGAATGCGCCCGCGACCTCGAGTGGCTCGGTGGTGGCAACGTAGGCGTCGATCTCGGCTTCCGTGATGTCGCTCGCAAAGGTCACCGTCGCGACCGCGGCCTGCCCGACCGCTCGGCCGGTGCCATCCGCTCGTGCGTCGATGAGCCAGTGGCCCGAGTGCAGGCGTCCGGAGCGACCGCGCTGGGCGAGCCAACGGGCTCGTGCCACGGCGGGCTCGTGCGGCTTGCCGTAGACGACCCCGTCGATTTCGAACGCCGAGTCTCCCCCGAAGACGAGTCCATCGAGATCGGGATGCTGCGCGACGACAGCTTCGGCCTTGAGGCGGGCCAGCAGTTGCACCATCTCGGGCGGGCTGAGCGGTCTGGCGGACGTGACCGCGGCTTCCTCATCGACGCCGGGAGCCAGCGCGATCGGTTCGATTCCGGCTGCGCGCAGGGTCGCCAGACGAGCCGGGGAGGTCGAGGCGAGATAGAGCCGCATGGGTCGCTCCTAAGCTGTCGAAAATGGGCGACATGCAAGGCCGTGAGATCGAAGTCGAGGCTACCAACATGGCCCACGGTGGAGAGTCGGTGGCACGACTCGACGGCAGAGTGATTTTCGTGGCCGACGCGATTCCCGGCGAACGACTGCTGGTGCGAGTCACCGACGACTCGAAACCGAAGTTCTGGCGGGCCGACACCGTCGAGGTACTCGACGCGAGCCCGCATCGAGTGCCGCACATCTGGGCTGAGGCATCCGTCGACCGTGATCCCACCCAGCGCCCCGGCGGGGCGGACTACGGCCACATTGAGCTCGGACACCAGCGCGCGCTGAAAGCGCAGGTGCTCACCGAGTCCCTGGCCCGCATGGCGAAAGTTGATCGCACGGTCGAGGTCGAGGCACTTCCCGGACCGGCCGACGGCACCGGATGGCGAACCCGGGAGAGGCTGCACGTCGCCGACGACGGATCCATCGGGCCGTACGCCGCGCGGTCCCACCGGGTGGTCGCGGTTGCCGATCTGCCGCTCGCGGTCGACCGGGTGCGCGCAGTGGCACCGCTGCGTGAAACCATGCCGGGCGCGAAGTCGGTTCAGGTGCTCGCTCCGAGCATCGGCGACGGCGCACGCCTGGTCATCGACGAGCAAAAGCCGACGGTCATTCGCGAACGCGTCGGGACGCGCGAATTCCGGGTGGACGACACCGGGTTCTGGCAGGTGCACGCTGCCGCCCCGGAGACTCTCAGCGCAGCGGTTCAGGATGCCATCGACCCGGCCCTGTTCGACGAGAAGGCGGCCAACCTCGACCTGTACGGCGGCGTCGGGCTGCTGGCGGCGGCGGTGGGCGACCGATTCGGGTCCGGGGTGCGGATCACCACGGTCGAGTCCGACGCTCGGGCCACCGAGCACGCGGCTGAGAACCTCGCCGACTGGCTCGGGGCAGCGGTGATCACGGAGCGCGTTGAGCGCTGGGCGCGTTCGCTTGCTGACGTTTCGGCATCCGATCGCACTCGGCTTGCGGCGGGAACCGTCATCCTGGATCCGCCGCGGGCGGGTGCCGGTGCTGAAATTCTCGGCGCTATTGCTTCGGTCACTCCGGCCCAGATCGTCTACGTAAGCTGCGATCCGGTTGCCTTCGCGCGCGACGTCGCCCTGCTCGGCGAGGCCGGCTACCAGCTCGTCGGTCTTCGGGCCTTCGACCTCTTTCCGCACACACACCACGTCGAAGCCGTCGGGTCGTTTCGACGCGTCTGAGGCCAGCCCAGACGCGTCGAAGTTCGGTGTAACGCACAGGGTCGACGGAAGCTCCGTCGGAGTAGGCTCATCCCGAGCAGAGCCCTTCGGAAGTAGCTGGTCCGATGAGCCGGGGGAGAACGGGTTGAGCGTGTCAGAGGCGATTGGGCTTTTCCCCGAAGGTTCCCCCGCAGAGGGTTCCCCGTCCAGCAACCCGGTGTCGCCTGTTCGCGTCGCCGTCGTCGATGACCACGAGTCGGTGCGGCTCGGCCTGAAGGCCGCTTTTGCCGACGAGGGATACGACGTCGTCACGGTTTCCCCCACGGTCGATGATCTGATCAGTTCGCTGGCCGGTCGCGAAGTGGATGTTGTCGTGCTCGACCTCTCCCTCGGAGATGGCTCGAGTGTCACCGAAAACGTGAAGCGCGTTCAGGCCGCGGGTGCCGCGGTCCTGGTGCATTCGATCGCCGACCGCGTCGGCCTCGTCCGTGAAGCGCTCGCCGCGGGGGCCGCAGGCGTCATCCCGAAATCGTCGGCCACCAAGACCGTCATCGCGGCTGCGGCGACGGTCGCCAGGGGCGAAGTGCTCAACAACTTGGAATGGGCGTCGGCGATCGACGCCGATCGCGATTTCGCGAAGGCACAGTTGGGACGACGCGAGCGGGAGATCCTGCACCTGTACGCCTCGGGTCTGCCCCTCAAACTCGCCGCTGAGCAGCTAGGGATCGGATACTCGACCGCGCGGGAGTACCTCGACCGCATCCGCGTCAAGTACGTCGAGGTGGGACGTCCCGCACCGACGAAGGTCGACCTGCTCCGTCGCGCGGTGGAGGACGGCATCCTGCCCGGCCTCGACGCCGACGGTGGCGACTCCTAGTCGGGTCGCGGGCGACCTCACCCTCGCCCGGCCGGTCCGCAACCCGCTGAGTCTGCTCCGCGTCGACGCCGCAATCGCGCGCCTCGCGGCGGTCATCGGGGGCGCATTCTTTCTGCAGTCGATTCCGCTCCAACTCAAGCAGCTGCCCAACATGGCACCCGCCTGGAGCATCGCGATGCTCGGCGCCATTGTCGCTTCGCTCATCGTGTGCGCGGTTGCGGCGATAGCGAAACGGTTCGTACGGGTGACCTATCGTGTGTTTGCGTTCATCTACCTGGTGGCTCTCGTGAGCTGGCCGTTCGCCGTGGTCGACATCGCGACCGCGGACGCCAGCACCGACAGCTACTGGCTGTACTTTCTGCTGACGATTGCCACGACGATGGCCGCAGTGAGCCTCGATCTGCCGCTCGCAGCTGTCTACACGGTCGGGGCGCCCGTGGTCTACGGCATCATCCGGGTCACCCTTCCTGGTGGCCACGTGGATGGCGTGCTCGCTGTTCTCGACTCGGTCTACTCGATCCTGCTCGGCGGGGCGATCCTGATCCTGATCGCTGTTCTTCGATCGGCTGCCAGCGGGGTCGACGTCGCGCAGCACAACGCCCTCGAGCGGTACTCCCATGCCGTTCGGCAGCATGCGACCGAAGCCGAGCGCGTGCAAGTCGACTCGATCGTGCACGACAGCGTGCTGACTACCTTGCTGTCGGCCGCGCGAGCGTTCACCCCGGAGGCGAAAGTGCTCGCCTCGACGATGGCCTCCAACGCGATCGGGCACCTTCGCGAGGCGGTCGCGGCAGCACCCGACTCCGAGGCGACCATCTCCGGCGAGATTGTCGCGCAGCGCATCGTCAGTGCTGCCGAGAGTATGTCGCAGCCCGTCTCGGTGCGCACCTTCGCGAAAGAGTGGTGCCTCATTCCGATCAACGTCGCCGAGGCCGCTTACTCGGCAACCGTGCAGGCGATGATCAACAGCCTCCAACACGCGGGGAATGGCGTCGACCGCTGGGTCGAGGTGCACTCGCTGGGGCATCAGGCGTTCACGATCGAGATCGGTGACCGGGGTCAAGGCTTCTCAATCGACAGCATCCCGACCGAACG
>JBDTNW010000155.1:0-4653 GCA_039933575.1 Pseudolysinimonas sp.
GCGTGCGCAGGTAGGGGTACCACGGGGTCTCCCTGTCACCCGACACGCCCAGCCCGAAGCTGAACAGCAGGTTGGCCATGACCGCGAACACGGTGAGCGAGATCACGGCCTGGGTTGCCCAGACCGGGTTGTCGGCGACCTGGCTCTGGGGCACCACGAAGAACAGCAACGACAGCGCGGGGAAGACGAACGTACCGATCAAAGCGATGGGTACTCGCACTGTCTCGATGAGTGCGTACTTGGTGTGAACGCCCAGCAGGGCGACGGCAGACATCAGGCGACTTCCTTCTCGGTAGCGGTTTCGGCCGCGCGGGTCAGAGAGAGGAACGCTTCCTCGAGGCTCGCGCCCCGCACCGCGAGCCCCTCGAACGGCAGGCCCGAGCGAACGAGCGCGGTGACGAAGCGGTCGGCGTTGTGAACGGTGAGCGTTGCGGACTCCTGCGTGTCGTCGACGTGCACGACGTCGTCGAGCAGCGCGATCTCCTCAAGTCGCGGCGAGCGCAAGTTGACCACCTGGGTTCCCACCCGGGCGAGCACGCCGGGGAGGGTGTCATCGGCAAGCGCAATCCCCCGGTCGATCACCACAACCCGATCGGCGAGCGCCTCGATCTCTTCGAGGTAGTGGCTGGTCAAGACCACCGTGGCGCCGTCGTTGTGCTCGCGCTTCACGGCATCCCAGAGTTCGGCGCGTCCCGAAACATCCAGCCCGGTCGTCGGTTCGTCGAGAAGCACCAGCTTCGGTCGCCCGGCGAATGCGAGGGCGACGCTCACCCGCCGTCGCTGGCCGCCAGACAGGGCGCCGGTCTGCCGCCTCAGCAGATCGCCGAGGCCGAACCGAGCGGCGAGCTCGTCGACCGGCACCGGGTCGAGGTAGTGCCGTCCAACGAAGTCGATTACCTCACCAACGCGCAGGGTTGCTGGCAGAGCCGTCTCCTGTGGGGTGGCGCCGAGGTGGATGCGGGAGCGATAGTCGGTGGGGTCGCCGCCGAACAGCCGAACTCGGCCCGCCGTTGGGCGGCGCAGCCCTTGGATGAGCGCGAGCACGGTCGACTTGCCGGCACCGTTGGGTCCGAGCAGCCCGAGGATCTGTCCGGGTTGGATTTCGAGATCCAAATTGTCAACAGCGACAACATCGCCGAAGCGACGGGTCACACCTTCGAGCGAAACAAGTGCCGTCACTTTTCTCCTCCCAGGAGCGCGCGAAGGCTTTCGGTGTAGTCCTCGAAGGCACTGCGTCCCCGCGCGGTCAGTTCGAGGTAGGTCACGGGCGTGCGCCCCTGGTGGGTTTTCTTCACCCGGAGGTAGAGCGCATCCTCAAGTTTGCGCAGGTGGGTCGAGAGGTTGCCCGCCGTCATCTCGAGGATTTCTTGAAGGCGGGGAAACGCCATCCGGTCGCCGTGAGCCAGGGCGGCCAGAGTAGCCATGATCCGCAGCCGGGCGGCCGCGTGGATGACGGGGTCAAGATCCTCGTTCATCGTGCAGTGCGCAGCGAGATCACGGTGATCACTCCCCCGGCGATCAGAGCACCGCCCGCTGCGAGTGCCATCACGAGCAAGTTGGTCGGAACACCGAAGAACGGAGCCACGGAGCCAGCGACCGCGAGGATGACCGCGATTGCGAGCTGGTCGATCGAGACCCAGATCATCGCGCCCGCGAGGTAGAGCGCAGCGACCATGAACGCGTAGACCGAGGGGTAATAGAGCATTGCCAGAGTCGGATCCATGCCGGCTTGAAGAAGCGCGATTCCGAGGGCAGCGAAGGCGCCCCCGAGAATCGGCCACGAAAGTCCGTAGACAGCGCCGACGAAGGTCGATCGCCCTCTGATTCCACGACCCATTCGGACACCGACCACCGCCGAGATCGCGATTGCGACGACGAACAGCCCGATATAGACCGGGACCGCGACCCACAGCGCGACCGCGACAGGTGAACCGGAATCCGGTTGCGCGGCCCACAGCAGGAGGTAGCCGATCAGCCACATCACGCCCCAGCTGAAGTAGAACCACGGGACCCCGCGCCGCGCGGCGTCGCGCACCCGCTCGGTCTCATGCTCGATGAGGTCGAGCATCGCACGAGGGTCGAGCGGAGCGTCGTTAGTTGTGTCCTGAGTCATGCGTACTTTGTATCACAAAGTACTTCGTACCGCAACGCAGTTTGCAGCCCGCGTGCCAACCAGCGGCGACCCCTCCATCCGAGGAAGATGGGACCGTGAGTGACTACAACGACAAGATGATCGCCGACTTCCGCGAAAATGGCGGCATCGTCCCCACCGGACACGGATCGGGCCTCGTGCTGTTGCACTCAAAGGGCGCCAAGAGCGGAACGCAGCGCGTGCATCCACTACTCGGGATCACCGAGGACGACCACTGGCTCGTCATCGCGTCGAAGGGTGGCTCGCCCGAGAACCCGTCCTGGTACCACAACCTGCTTGCTCACCCCGAGACCGAGATCGAGGTTGGAGCGAACGGTCACGTCGACACCGTGGCGGTGCGCGCGGAAGTAATCGCTGACGAGGACTACCTCGCGGCCTGGGCGAAGTTCACCGACAAGTCGAAGGCATTCGAGGGATACGCGGAGCGCACCGCCCGCCGCATGCCGATCGTGAAGCTCGTCAGACGCTGAACCCGGTCAGCGCTGATGAAGAGGCTCGGACTGCTCGGCGGAATGAGTTGGGAATCCACCGCCCTGTACTACCGCGAGATCAATGAAGGAATCGCGGCACGGCTGGGCGGCCTGCACTCCGCGGATCTCGTTCTGGCGAGCGTTGATTTCGCGACCATCGAGCGACTCCAAGTCGCCGGTGATTGGGATGCCGCGGCCGCGATCCTGGCGGCCCGTGCGCACGACCTCGAACTCGCGGGTGCCGAACTGCTGGTGCTGTGCACCAACACCATGCACCGAGTTGCGCCGCAGATCGAGGCGGCCATCGGCATCCCGCTGCTGCATATCGCCGACCCGACGGGGGAAGCGCTCATCGCCGGCGGTCATCGACGCGTCGGGTTGCTCGGCACCCGGTTCACGATGGAACAGTCCTTTTACCGCGACCGCCTCGTGCAGCAGTTCGGGTTAGACGTTCTGGTGCCCGCCGAACTCGACCGAGAGACGGTTCATCGGATCATCTACGACGAACTGGTGCTCGGGATCGTGCGCGACGAATCCCGCGAGAGATATCGCGATGTGATCGATCGACTGATCGCCGCCGGAGCCGACTCCGTCATCCTCGGCTGCACCGAGATCACGATGCTGATCGGGCCCGCCGATTCGGCGGTGCCCGTCTTCGACACCACGGCCCTCCACGCGCAGGCCGCCGTCACTCGCGCACTCGCCTAGGCTTCAGGACTTCTTGCGCGAGGCCTTCTGGGCGGTGAACTGCGCCTGCCGTTCGGCGCGCAGCCGCTCTCGGTACCCCGGGTCATCAACGTGCAGGATGTCGTCGCCACCCTGCAACTGAAGCACCGTCACGACGACGACTCCCAACGAGAGCACGACGATCGCCACCCAGAACACCCAGACCGGCAGTTCGTAGAGTTCGACCAACTCCCAGGTCTCTTTCGCCGCAATCAGCGACGCGCCCGCGGAGACGATCAGCCAGCCGCGCGCCTTGTTCATGAAGCCGACGAACTGTGAACGCTGATCGACAGTCATTGCCGCGTACATCGACTTCTGCCGCGCCTTCGATCTGCGCTGGTTCTTGACGTAGGCGACAGGCGGCAGCAGCCACCACCAGGCCGACACCTTCGGCGGTCCGGGCAACTTTGAGAGACCGCTGAAGGATTCCCGATCGACCTCTTCGTCGCGCAGCTCGATCGCCGCCTGCAACAGCGGCCCAGCCACCAGCAGCCACCCGCCGAAAAAGCCCGCCCAGTGCAGAAGAGCGTCCATCGGGCGCTACTCCTTCTTGGGACCCGCCGAGGCGTTCGACTCGTACGAGGTGTTCGTCGACTCGAAGAAGTTCACCAACTGCAGGGTGTCGTTCGCCGTCGCCATCCACTTTGCGGGGTTGGTGACGTTGTACTCGGGATCAAACCCGAGCTCCTCGAGGCGGCGGTCAGCCAGGTACTTCACGTACTGGTTGATGTAGTTGGCGTTGAGCCCGAGGATGCCGTTGGGCAGCAGGTCGTGGTTGTACTGCTCTTCCATCTCGACCGCGTCGAGGATCATCTGCTTGATCTCGGCGGCGAACTCCGGCGTCTGAAGGTCGGGGTTCTCGTCGAGCACGGTGAGGATCAGGTTGATGCCGAACTTCAGGTGCAGGCTCTCGTCGCGCACCACCCAGTCCATCAGCGAACCGAAGTTGCGCAGCAGGTTCCGTTGCCGGAACGAGAGCGCCACCATGAAGCCCGAGTAGAACCAGATGCCTTCGAGGATGACGTTGTACGCGACCAGGTTGCGCACGAAATCCTGCTTGCCCTTGGTCGTCGTGATGTCGAGGGTCTCTTCCGTCATCCGGCGGATGAACGAGACCTCGAACTCCTCCTTGCGTGCCATCGAGGGCACATCGACGTGAGCGTTGTAGGCCTCGTTGCGGTCGATCGGGAACGTCTCGAGGACGTACTCGAACGACATGCAGTGGTTCGCCTCCTCCCACATCTGCTTCGCGAGGTAGAGGTGCGCCTCGGGAGCGTTGATGTAGGGGTAGACCCCGAAGGCGAG
>JBDTNW010000156.1:0-4652 GCA_039933575.1 Pseudolysinimonas sp.
AGCACTTCGAGAACGAGATCGCCTCCGGCGCCCAGCACACCGGTTCGCCGGAGACTGTTGCGCGCAAGATTGCTGACACCGTGCGCACCCTGGGCATCCAGCGGTTCGACCTCAAGTACTCGGCAGGCACCATTCCTCACGAGCACCTGATGCACGCGATCGAGCTGTACGGAACTGTCGTGATCCCGCGGGTGCGCGAGCTTCTCGCCGAGGATCCGATCGTCGCGATGGAGTCAGGCAACGCCGCAACTCATTCTTAGCCGCGGCTACGCGACCATCCGACTACCGGCCACCACCAGCAGCACGACGTCGATAACGGCCGCGAGCAACACCAGCGGGAACGCTGCCCGGCTGCGGCGCAACCCGAGCGCGACGGATGCCGTGGAGGCCGCGAGAGTGAGCGCGAGCCCCGCGATCGAGATCGGCGAGATTCCGATTCCGACGACGAGCGCCACCGCGGCCCCCGCGAGTGCGAACCCCGCGATGACCGACGCGACTCGCAGACCGACGCGGTGTGGCATCCCGCGCACCCCGGTCGCAGCGTCAGCGCTGAGGTCGGGGAGCACGTTCGCGATGTGCGCTGCGAGCCCGAGAAGCGCGGCGGCGGCGATCGCCCACCAGGCTGCCCAAGCCGGAACGGGCCGCGCGAGAGTCGCGAGCACGGGCAGCAACCCGAAACTCACCAGGTAGGGCACGAACGAAAGCACCGTGCCCTTTAACCACAGGTTGTAAGCCCAGCCGCCCGCAATCGCGATCAGGTGAGCGAGGGCGAACGGGATGCCGAGCGCCAGTGAGACCCCAATCGCCAATCCGCCAAAAACGAGAGACACGATGCGCACGAGCTGTGCCGTCACGTCGCCGCGCGCAATCGGCTTGTCGGTGCGACCTGCTGCAATGTCTCGGCGGGCGTCGATCCAATCGTTGGAGAGCCCGATCGAGAGCTGGTTGAACCCGAGCGTCAGACCCAGCACGAGTACGCGCCACGGCTCGAGTCCCACCGCGACTCCGAGTAACACCTCGATCAGGGTGACGACGAGTACCGGTCCCGGGTGGGACGAACGCGTCAGCCCGCCGATCGACCGCATGACGCCCAGCGTAGGCGAGCGGTAGCATCCCGATCATGGCCCGTCGGAGCGCTATCGCCGCGATCGGGGTAGCCCTCCTGCTGAGTGGATGCGCGACCGCCCCGATCACGCTCGCTGGCCCCCTGAAGCCGTGGACCACCGTTTCTGCCGTCACCCTCGATCCGGTGACCGCGTATTCGACGTCGCGCCTCGCCAGCCTGACGCTGGAGCAGAAGATCGCCAGCCTGCTGATGATCCACGTACCGGGCACTAACGCGGCCGCCATTCGCGGCACGATCGACGCGACCGGCGTCTCAGGCGTGATCTTCATGGGCGATAACGTTCCGGGATCCGCGGCGGCAGTGGCCGCCATGACCTCGGTTCTGAGCTCCGATTCGGGACTGCCGGTGTTGACCTCTATCGACCAGGAGGGTGGGATCGTTCGGCGGCTCCCCGGCGACTCGGCCGCGTCGGCATCCGAGTTGCGGTCGCAAGATCCGGCTGCTGCTGAAGAAGCGTTCCGCTCCCGGTCAGCGCTGGTGGCTTCTGCCGGGGTGACCATCAACTTCGGGATCGTCGCCGACGTCACGGGCGACCACCACTCGTTCATCTACCCACGCGTGATGGGTGTCGACGCCGCCTCGGCAGCTCCCCGCGTCGCTGCGGCAGTCGAGGGCGAAAAGGGCACGGTGTTCTCGACCCTCAAGCACTTCCCGGGCCACGGTTCGGTCGAGGGCGACTCTCACGTGAGCGTGCCGACGACGGGTATGGGGATCGACGAGTGGCGGGCAACTCAGGCGCCGCCGTTTCAGGCGGGCATCGACGCGGGCGCCGAATTCGTGATGATGGGGCACCTGCGCTACAGCTCGGTCGACACGATGCCGGCGACCCTCTCGCCGGTGTGGAACAAGATCCTTCGCGACGACCTCGGCTTCACCGGAATTATCGTCACCGATGACATGACGATGCTCGAACATTCGGGCGAGGCGCAGTTCGCGAATCAGGCACAGAATGCGACCTGGGCGATCGCCGCGGGCGACACTTTGCTGCTCTACGTCGGACCGGTGGATGTCAGCGGTGTCGTTTCGACGGTTGCCGCCGCAGTGCGCGACGGCAGCATCCCCGAGTCGACGATCGACGACGCTGCACTGCGACTGCTCGAGCTCCGCCGCGGGATGTCGAATGAGACCGGGCCCTACATCCACTGCGGGGACGACTGCCGCGGCTTCACCAGCTAGCAGTAATGCCGTGGCTAGCCGCCGAGGGGGAGAGTGGGCAGCTGGATGTCGGGGCTGTCGGTAGTTGAGTACGTGAAAGTTGGGGCGCTGTCGTTGGTTGAGGCCTGCGCGGGAGCGGGCGAGACGGCGAAGACTCCACCGATCGCGACCGAGATCACGGCGACAGCGACGCCGGCTGTCGCGAGCGTGCGCAACCCGGTGAGGTTGTGAGTGCGGCGCATGCCGAAGAACATCATGCCGAGGGCGACCAGAGCGGTCACCGCTGCAGCGACGATGACAGCCGCGAACAGGCTGGAGTCGGGGGTCGCGGCGGGGGCGACGTTGAGCGCAGCAAACATGCTGGCTGTTCCTCTCGGGGGATAGGAACCGCTTTAGGTTGGGGGAAGGATGACAGCCGGGGGAGGCTGCCGAATTCGGCGGGATGAAATCTGCTGTAACGCTATCGATGCGGGGTTGGCCGCGTTGTCCGCCTTAAGGGGGACGACACGACTTGTCTGAATGTACCGAAGATACCGGGTGGCCGCACCCCCTCCTTTGGGGGGACTTTTCCGAGCCGGCAAGCAGCTAGAGCAGCTCGAGGTCGCGAAGCTGATCGCTGAGACCCGCCCCGTCGGAGGCGTACACCCAGGGCGCACGACCGCGGCGATGTGCTCCCGCAGTACTGCGCCCGCCGGCCAGAACCGCCTGTCCGGGGGTGAGCTGCCGGATAGCGACGGCCCGCACGCTCTCTGGGTGGCGCTCAGCGAAAATCCCGTAAGTCGTTTCGTCGGCTTGCCCGTCGTCGCCGACCAGTAACCATCGGATGCCGGGAAACTCGGTCGCGAGTCGGTCAAGACTCGCGAGCTTGTGTTCGGCGCCGTTGCGAAACCATCGTTCGTTTGTTGCACCCCAGTCGGTGAGCAGCAGCGGCCCGCGCGGGTAGAGGTTGCGGCTGAGAAAGCGAGTGAGGGTGGGGACGACGTTCCAGGCGCCCGTTGAGAGGTAGACGACCGGCGAGCCGGGATGAGCGGTCACGAGTCGTTCGTAGAGCACGGCCATGCCCGCAACCGGCATGCGGGCGTGCTCGTCGAGTACGAACGAGTTCCACGCAGCCAACAGTGGTCGGGGCAGAAGCGTGACCATCACGGTGTCGTCGACATCGGAGACCACGCCGAAGTCAGCAGATTCATCGACGACGAAGATCGGCACCGGAACGCCCATCGAACCGCCGACACCGTCCTTTCCGCCTATCGACAGCACCACATTTGACCACCCGGGCGGAAGGGATGCCTCGAAGCGTGCGTCAATCACGCCTCCGCGATCGGAGCGCACGACACCGGTCGCGTCGCCGGCTGTGATCGTGACTTCGGCATCCCGAACCGTGATCGAAGTGAAGGAGCGCCAGCCCCGAACGCTCGTGAAACGGTCTTTCGGCAAAGCTCCGGGCTTGCGCAGCACGACGCGGGCGAGCACGCGAATCCAGCCGTCGCCGCCGTATCCGACGAACGGCACGATCGCCGGGATCAGGCCTGCCCGACGTCCCGTGCTTTCACGGAAGGCATGCACCGCATCCTCAACGCGGGCCGCGATGTGCACCGCAGGACCCGCCATGAAAACCAGTGTCGCACGCTCGCCGTTCGAGCTCCGGAAACCAAGCAGTGCCCCCAGAACGGGTGACGCGGTAGAATCCACAAGGATCAGTTCAAGGAGATCTCAATTGCAACAGACGCACCTGGAGACGCCGCGGGTCGAGGGGACCGCCGTCATCCGAAACGAGCCGGTTCAAGCGCGCAGTGCCGCACGCCTCACCGCCTTGCTCGACGCCGCTGCCCAGGTCACCGCTGAGATCGGCTATGAGCGGCTCACGACTGCCATGGTTGCCGACCGCGCGCACGCATCCATTGGCACCGTCTATCGGTACTTTCCCGACCGAATTGCCGTTTTGCAGAGTCTCGCCGCACGCAATACAGAGCGCACCACCGGTCTCGTCCTCGCGGAGATCTCGCACAGCCGCCACACCGAATGGACCACTGCCCTGCGCGCCGGATTCGGCCACTTCGTCACGGCGTTCCGCACCGAGCCGGGGTTCGCCTCGCTCCGCTACGGCGATGTGCTCGACCTGCGACCTGCGGTCGGCGCCCTGGCGCGGCAGACGTTCTCGGACCAGCTCTTCGACGTGCTGGTCAAACGTTTCGCTCTCAACGCGTCGGCCGAGGCTCGATCGGCTTTCGAGTCCGCCGTCATCACCTTGGACGCTCTCGCCGCACGCGCTTTCGACCGCGACCCGCTCGGCGATCCGGCATTCCTCGACGCAGGTCGTCGCGCTGCCGAGGCACTCTTGGCGCCGCACTGGGGTGCGCCGACCCGCTAG
>JBDTNW010000157.1:0-4652 GCA_039933575.1 Pseudolysinimonas sp.
CATCGGGATTCCACCGAGTCGTTTGCCGGCAGGTCAGCCGCCGTCACATCGGTCATCAGCAGACCCGCCAGTTCGGCGACCCGCAGTGCCGCCCGTGACCGCAGCGGGATCGCGGGATTGACCAGGCCAGGATCAGGGTCGAGCGTCAGGGCCGGCGCGACCAATCGCGGGGTGACGACGCGGGCCCACGACATCCGGGCGGGCCGGGTGTGGTCGAACGCGATCACGACCCGTCGGCCTTCCCGAGTGAGTTGCTCGGCGATCGCGATCGCGTCTTCGGCGGCAGCGCGGTCGGGAGGCGTGACGAGGCACACCGCATCCCGGCTGCGGGCCAGCACCGGAAGCGACGCGGGCGTGACCGCACTCGCGTCGGCGACGGCTACATCGAAGTAGCGGTCGTCGAGTTCGGGCGCGGCAATCCACGCCGACCCTTCGATGCGCAACCACGGCTCGGTGCCCCGAGGAGCTGCCTCGAGCCGCTCCGCCGAAGGAGCCGGGTACTGCTGCCAATCCGAGGTCGTGTACAGGATGCGCCCGGAGCGGTGCTGCGCGAGCGTTCGGGCGATGAGTCGCGCCAGCATCGGGGCTCCCGACGACGCTGCGACCGTCGCAACCGAGATCCGCCGCACCGTCGTCAGCGGCCGCCGAAGCATTTCGGCGACGGATTCCAGCTCGTGAACGCGAGTCGCTGAAGCGAAAGCCGACACCTCAGAACACCCCGAGCAGGAAGGCGTAGACCCCAAATACGCCCAACAGGCAGGGGATGACGGCCACGGTGGCAAGTGACTCGAGGGTGTCACCGGCCCGCCGCAACCGGATGAGTCCGTGAGCCGTAGGAGTGACGAGGGCGAGCGCCGCGACGATGAGACCGATCGCTACCAAGATCAGCAGGCGGGCGACATCCGGAATGGCCGCGTTGACCCAGAGGCCGACCAGCGCACCCCCGAGGGCCGCGATCCAGAGCGCCCAGGTGGGGAGAGCCATCGCGACGACGCGAGTACGCAGGATTGCGACGAGGGTCGCCGCGACACCGAGGAGTACGGGCCACAACTCGCCGGATCCGATCAGCAGGGCGATGGCGGGGGCGAGCCAGATGGCGACCGCAATGACGGCCCACCCGGTCACCCGGAACGACTCGTGCAGGCTGCGCGTGACCCGCCCGCGCGCCGGAAGGGTGCCGCCGATCACCTCGTCATCGAGAGCCGCCAGACCGGATGCCGAGATCGCCAACGTCGGCAAAACCCCGAGCCCCAAAATCGCGAGCGCCGCGACCACCCCGGCCGTGCCGACCAGGTCGACGCCGAGCGCGGGGGCGACGATCGCGGCGAGGGCAAGCAGGATGCCGATCGCTGCCGCGAGCGCAGCCCCGGCGTGACGACGGCCGAGTCCAACGGCAGCCGCAAGGATCACCCACTCGAGCGCGATCACGAGTATGACGGCGAGCGCCGCCGCAACGGGGAGCAGCCCGACACCGGGAAGCACCCCGGCGATCAGTCCCGCGATCCACGGGGCGACGGGAAGCGCGACCCCGAGTGCCGTGCCCAGCAAAACGGAGTGAGCAGTCGGTCGGTTCATCAGACCGGTCGCGGTTGCGGCGACCGTGACCGCGACGAGCAGCACGAGAGCCACCCATCCTGAAGTGAGCGCGATCAGCGGAACGGTCAATGCGGCGCCGATGGCGCCCATCCCGATCGCCGCCGCAATCACACCGTGGCGAGAGGTCCAGAGCCCGGGACTCTCGTCGCGAAGCGTCGCCACCCGATCGGTCACGTCGGTAACTTCGGGCGGGGCCGGGAGGCGTTCCTCAGCGACGAGGCGCAACACGGCACCATCGACAACACCCTGGTCGGTCGCGCTGCCGGCGAGGTCGAGTTGCTCGCCGTAGGCCGTCATCAGCGCGCCGCGAGCGTCGACCTGGTCGAGCAGCCGCGCAATCTCGGGCAGATGAGTGCCGAGCGGTTCGTCGCCGGGGATGACGAGGGTCGCCCGGCGGCTTCGCCCGACGATCGTGATTCTGGTGAGGTCGGTCATGGGTTGTCTCCCGGGGTGGGGCTGGAGGTCGGCGTGGAGCCGATCGTCGGGTCGGGGGTCGGGCTCTGCGTTGCTGCGGCCGCTGCGGCAGCGTTCGCGATCAGGATGCTGCTGACGAAGCCGACGCCGATGCAGACGGCGCAGGCGATCGCCGCCAGCACCATTCCGATCAGCAGTCGTCTCACGATCGAACCGACCGTGCGGCGCGCGCCCATTGACCCAAAGGCAAGAGCGGCGCCGAGGCGGCGGCGGTGCGTACTGACCGACTCCAGGAGGGAGTCATCGCGTTCTTGCATCGGTCACATCCTCACGAGGCCACGAGTTGGACGGCGACGGCGTGGCGACCGATTTGCACGACGTCATCGGCGGCGAGCACCGCATGGCCGCCCGAAGGAATCGTGCTGGTTTTGCCGCTGGCATGGGTGACGACCGAGCCGTTCGTTGAGTTCAGGTCGATCGCCCAGATGCGCCCTTCGGCATCCGGCCTAATCGCAAGGTGCGTCTTCGAGACTTCGCGAGCGAGGTCGGCAATCGAGATGGGGCGCTCGCCGCCGGTCGGCTCGGGGTTACGACCGAGAACCACCCCGACGCCGAGGGCACCCTCAATCTGACCGTCGATCGAGAGCAAGGCGCGGTAGCGCACCGCCGGTTCAGGATCGGATGCCAACGGTGCGACCCCGGGGGGCGGCGCGATCACGCCCGGTGTCGACCCGCCCGAGACGACGGGCGCGGCGACCGGCATGCCTGCCCCAGGAGCGGTCGCGGGCGGCGCGAGCTGGGTAGAGAGGCGCGGGTCGACCGGATCGCGGGCTTGGCGAACATCGGCGAACCAACTCGGCTGCACGAGGCGGGTCAGACCGAGAGGAGCCGAGTCGAAGGAGGAAACCTGGCGCACTCCGGTAACACGCCATCCGAGGCTCGTACCCTCACGCGACCACAGCCGCACCTGAGCGACGAGTACGGCAAGGGCGGCGATGAGGGCGGCCACGGCGAGTTGAGGAAGGCCGGATGCCGCAGTCGCCACGGCAACGACGACCGGCACTGCGAGGGCCGCGAGGTCGATCAGGATCCCCACCAGCACGCGGCCAGCGGGCGCGACAGCACTGCCGATCGGGCGGGCTGCGACCCGGGCGATGCTCGTCACGGCTCTCCCTGTGAATGGCAGGGAATCCCCTGTTAATTCGATGCTAGCCTCGCGCTGCGGGGTGATTTGCGTTTTGCTCAATACCGCGCGACGCGCTCAACTCGGATCGACAACGGGGAGTAAGACATGAAGTTTGCGATGGGGGCCGATGTGCTCTCGACTCTGACCAAAAAGACCTCGAGTGCCGGCGACGACCTCGGTGCGACAGTACGCCAGCTCGCCGAAGCCGGAGCGCCGCTGGAAGGCAAGTTCAACGGCGCCGGCCGCGCAGCCTTCGACTCGTTCAAGGCGCACACTGACCAGATCGCGACCGAGCTCGCTGCGTCTCTACGCGCAGTTCTCGCCGGGGTGTCCAGCATGGACCGCTCGTTCGGCGAAGGCGATCACGAGATCGCAGACCAGACCCGCCAGGCGCAAGCCGGGGTGTCGTTCGACGCGGGCCGCTTCGGCACCCGCGCCTAGGAAAAGGGGCACAACGACATGGCTGGAAACCAGACCGACCGCCGCGACTATGACACCGCGGCATCGCAGACGGCACAGGAGTACTTCCTTTCGACTGCCGCTCGCCTCGAGTCGTTGATCGAGCAGCGCAACGCTGACGTGCGTCAGGCGATGGCCGACTACACGGCAGACGGGGTCGCCGAAGACTACGCGGCGAAAGAACTTCGCTGGAAGAACGCGGCCGACAACGTGAAGTCGATCATCGACACGGTGCGTAAGAGCCTTCAGCAGTCGGACGAATCCGCCCAGGCTGCGCTCCAGAAGGCGAAGTCTGCGGTCGCCAACATCGGTTGACGACGGCCCGCACAGATGGCTGACATGCTGACGGGCTTTACACATCCGCTCGTTGACCATGTCGACGGCAGATGGGCGTGCGTCGAGTCGCGCGCCGACCACATCGTGCTCACCGAGTCGATGGCGGATGCCCTGGTCTCGATCAGCGAGGCCGGGCTCACCCCGGTGTGGATCACTCGGCCTAACGCGACGATGAGTTATCTCGCGCGCTATCACCTGACCCTCGCCGCCGGGCGCTGGTTGGTGCGGCGCAGCTTGAGGTCTTTCTCGGATCCACTCACTGGTGTCATCAGCGATCGCGTCGACCGTCTCCTGGAAGCTGAGCTTCCGGTTTTCGCGCAATCGACATCCCCGGCGGGTGGCGGGCCGGTGCGCTTCCTCGTGGCGGTCAGCACCCAGTCGCCGGCCGACGACAACACCCAGCTCGGCGAGACGGCTGCCACCCTCGCCAAGCGCCTCGCTAACACGCAGCTCGCCTGTTGGGGAGCCCACGAACCTGCCACCCTGACCTGGAACCGCAAGGAGTACACGACGGCGTCCCGAGCATGGATGCCGGGACCGGTGCGCTGGATGATCGCGGATGCCGAGGGCAGAGCGCGGTTCACGACGACCGTTCGTCGCACCAAAGGTGGTGTCGAAGAGACGACCACCGGCATCCTGCTGGCGGCGAAAGGTTCGACCT
>JBDTNW010000158.1:0-4612 GCA_039933575.1 Pseudolysinimonas sp.
GGCGCCTGGCAGAAAGTGTTGTCATGACAGACATCGAGATCATCCAACTTCCGATCCCCGCGGCCCTCGACGGGTCGGCGGAGGCGCGCGACTTCGAGTCGACCGTCGACGTGCGCAACGCTGTTGGGGTCGCTAGCTTCGGAACCGATGAGATGGCCTTCACGGCGGCGGAACTCTTGCCCCGCTGGAGCAACATGGAACACGAGCCCAAGATTCTCTACGTCGCCCGCATCGACGGCCGGATTGTCGCGCGTGGGGTGTACGAGTACCGCACCGGCGGGGAGGCCCTCGACACGACCTGGCACGAGGTATTGGTCCATCCGGAGTTCACCGGGCGCGGGGTCGGGCGGGTCCTCGCCGATGCGATGGAGGAACGCGCAGTCGCTGAGGGGAAGGCTCGCATTCTGGTCTGGGCGAACTCCCCGGCTGGCCCCGGCGAGCGACTCGAGTCGCCCACCGGCTTCGGCTCTCTCCCAGCGGGAAACCGCGAAGTGCGGTTCCTGTTGGCGCGAGGGTTCACCCTCGAACAAGTGGAGCGCGCGAGCAGGTTGCCGCTGCCCGTCCCCGCCGACGAGCTCGCGACCCGCCGCCACGCCGCCGAGACGGCGGCCGGAGCCGACTACCGCGAACTCCATTGGGTGGGTCGTACGCCGGAACGGTGGCGGGAGGACATCGCCCACTTGCTCACCCGGATGAGCACGGACGCCCCGAGTGCCGGACTCGATGAACCGGAGGATCCGTGGACGGTCGAACGGCTGCTCGCCTACGAGGACAAGGCGGCCTCGTCCCCTCGGCATGAACTGATCGCCGTGGTCGAGCACGTCCCCACAGGAACGCTGGCAGGCCTCACCGTGCTCAGCGTTCCGCCGGAGCTGGAGCGTCCGGTCAGCCAGGAGGACACGATCGTGCTGAAGGAGCACCGCGGCCATCGGCTCGGGATGCTGCTGAAAGTCGCCAACATCCTGAATCTCGAAGAGGCCTACCCGGGGCATCCCGCAATCACGACGTTCAACGCCGAAGAGAATCGGCCGATGCTCGACGTCAACGAGTCGGTCGGCTTCACGCCGATGGCGTACATCGGGGCGTGGAAGAAGGTCTTGCGCGACTGAACCCGGTCGGGCGCTACTCCGAGGTGGCGAAAACTACGCAGATGCGGGCAAGCACGATGCGGGCGCCGTCGTAAGCGTCGCCGTTCGACGCCTCGTCTTGCGTGACCCCGATCGTCACAAAGCCCGCGTACGGTCCGCCGTCGATTCCCGAAGGTGCCTGGGGGCCTTCGAGAGTGAACTTGCCATTCTCGGCATCGAAGAAGAATGAGGCGTCGCTTCTGAACACCGAACCGTCGGACGGTTGGATGTAGGTGGACTCCCAGTCGTACTGCGGGTAGCGGGCGTCGTCGTGCTTCGAGTACGTGAACCCGATCGAGTCACCCGCGGCAAGCGAGTAGACGCTCTTCTGCGGATCGATGGTGATCGCCGGGTCGACGAAGAGGTCGTAGCCGTCGGCCTTCGCACCGGAGCAGTCGAGGCCGCCCGCCCCGGAGCCTGCTCCGCCACCGGACGTGCCCGGGCCGGAGCCGGTGCTCGCCGTCCCCGGAGTACATCCGGCAAGTACCAGAAGGGCAAGAAGGGCGGGCGCGGCGAGACGCGTGCGGAGCTGCATGCTTCATCGTCCCGGTTTCCGAACGGTGAGCGACAGTAGGGAACGCGCTTATTCCAAGTCACCCGCAAGTTATCTCTTACATGTGCAATACTGCATCCACGAGGAGGTGCCGCAATGGATGCCGAGCAGCTGAGTTCACGTTTGACGGCAATCGCCAGCCCGCAACGGATGCGCATCATCGCCGCCGTCGCGGCCGAGACGACGCACGTCAGCGAACTCGCGCGCCGCGTCGGGATGTCGCGCGCCCTGCTCTACATGCACCTGCAAAGACTCGAGGAGGCCGGCTTCGTGAGCGGCCGCTTCGAGCTAAGCGACGACGGCAAGGCACTCAAGCTCTTCGAGATCGTGCCGTTCGCGCTCGAGATCGACCTCGCGACGATTGTCGCCGCCGTTCAACAAGAAACCTCCAACAAAGAAAGAGAGACCTGACATGGACTGGTCCTGGAACGCCCTCATCCCGATCCTGGGAGTCCTCGCCTGGGCCGCAGTCGCCATCACCGCGATCGTGTCCCGTTCCCGCCGCGGAAACCCCGACGCAGTTACCGGACGCCTCGACGCGATCGACGCGCGCCTCGCCACAGTCGAAAAGACTCTCAACGACATCCCGTAGCCCTAGTCCGTCGCCCGCGCGACCCGGGCAAGCTCGGCGCGCGACGAAACGCCCCAACGGGCGCGGATGTCGGCCAGGTGCTTCTCGACAGTCTTGACGCTGATGCCGAGCTCCTCGGCGATAGCTGAGTTGCCGAGTCCACCCGCGACCCGAAGCGCGACGGCGGTCTGCCGCTCGGTGAGCGAGGCCCGGATGTCATCCGGCGGCATGCGCTCGGCGAGCGCAGCCCCGATCGCAACGCGGGATGCGACCCCAAACGCTGCGAGCACCCGGGACACGTGAACGCGCACCGTGTGATCGGAGATTCGGAGCGTTCGGCCGATCGTCGCGTTGGAATCACCGCGTGCCACCAGCAGTGCGACATTCTGCTCGCGGGGCGAGAGCGCCACCCATCCCGCGCCGGCGAGCGGACGCAGTCGACGACCGCGGGTGCGCAACTCACGTGAGGCCGAAACCCGCAGGGCATTGAACCCTGATCGATCGGCCGCGGCGACCGCAGCTTCGAGTCGCGCGGTCGCGATACCGGTGCCTGAGGTCTCGAGGCGAGCGCGGTTGGTGACGATCTCACCCTCAGCGGCCTCGACGGCACGCCCTTCGCCGACGGCGAGGTCGATCGCGAGTTGCCCCAGCGCGACGGCTTCGGCCGCACGGCCGGCCATCAGCGCGACCCGACTGTCGAGTCGGGCGATCGCGGACCCAGCGATCGGATGCCCCCGCAGTGGCGCAGCTACCTCTTGCCAAGCTTCTGCGGCATCCCGATCGATGGATGCCACAGCCAGTGCCACGAGCAGCTCCAGCCCGAGACCCCGGTCGACGATCGTGAGGACGCGAAGGTCGGCGTCCTCACCAGCGGTCAAGATCATGCGAGCCGAGCGTTCGACCTCGCCGATCGCGATCAGCCCGAAGGCGGCGAGTACCCGGCAGCCGCGCGAGAGATGGTCGGTTTGCGGGATTCCGCTGGCATCCAATCGGGCCGCGAAGGTGCGGGTTGCGCTGCGTTCGGCGGCGTTGCCCGCGACGAGCGATCCGGTCGCGTCGAGGAGAAGGTAGGCGAGCGGCGAAAGATTGCCGGGGTCGATCGTGGTCAAGAGCTGGGCGGCATCGGAGACCTCGCCTCGAAAGGCGAGCAGTCGCACCCGCATGATGGTCGCGACGAAACGCAGGGGGCCGACTTCGGCAACCGCCCCTGACGCCCTGACGAACTCTTCGGCCAGCAGCAGTCGCCCGCAGGCGAGGGCACCCTCCGCCGCCACGTAGTTCAGGAAAGCGAGCTCGATCGCGTCCTGGCTGCCGAGGATCGACAACCCGTCGCGCACCTCGATCAGCGGGTCACCGGTGGGCGCCACTCCGGGAGCGGAATCCGTCCAGCTCTCCGCGGCGCCAAGCCACCAGCCCGCTGCCGCGAGTCCCCGCGTGGCAAGGCCGAGCAGCCGAACCTCAGAGGCGGTCGAAGCGATCGCGTGGTCGGCGAGTCGGGCAGCACGCGAGAAGTCGCCTGCCATAAAGGCGGCGTACGACTCCAGCGCCGCGAACCAGAGATCACCCGTTGCGGCGCGTTCGGACGCGACGAGCTTGCCGGCGCCCACGGGGTCGGCATCCAAGATCCGTTCGAGGGCCGAAGTGAGGACGTCGGCGCGGCTCATCCCGTCGCCGACCACAACCGCACCGATCCATCGGCCTCGGTCGTGAGCACGTACAGGATCGCGCCCGACGAGGTGGCTGCGATCGGGGTTCCAGAGGGCCCGGTGAAAAGCAACCAAGTGCTCAGGTCGGTCGAGGTCGCGACCCCGTCAGATGCGACCAGGGTCGTTCGCCCTGCCCAGATCACGGCGGTCAACACATCGCGATCGGCCGCTTCAAGGTTCGGGATGGGGATTGGCGCGACCTCTCCATGGGCGAGACTCCAGGCGACGAGGGCTCCGTCCGCTTCACCCGTGATGATGCACCGTTCACCGTCGCACGAGACCGCCTGCGCCGAACTCGCCGCGGCGTCGCCGGGAAGATCGATGCGTTTCCACGGTCCAGCCAACCCTCCCACCCAGATGGCCGCGGCATCCCACACCTTGCCTCCGCCGAGGTGTTGGGCGAACCCCGCGATCACGAGGTCGGACCCATCCACGGCCACCGCAGTGGGAAACGGCAGGAGGTCGTGGGTCGCCGCCAACGCTGTGCCATCGAATGATTGCCGCACCCAGTCGTCGCCTTGGTGCAACCACACCGCGATATCGAGACCGGGATGGGAACTGGCGTGCCCACCGACGATCACCGGCTGCCCGTTGACCACCGCCATCCCCGCCAAACCACCAGCACCCCAACCGCCGAAGACCTCGATGCCGGGAG
>JBDTNW010000159.1:0-4585 GCA_039933575.1 Pseudolysinimonas sp.
TCGATCTGGTGGGCTGTCGCTGGCCTGATCGTGGTCGGGCTCGCGCTTCTGGTGCCGTTTGGGCGTCACGAGCTGCGTCATCCCGACCCGCTGGTCGATCTGCGCATGATGCGTCAGCCGACCATGTGGCCGGTGCAGGTGACCGCAGGCCTGTTCGGCATCAGCGTGCTCGGCGCGCAGATCCCGCTGGTGAACTTCGCCGGCACCGATCCCGTAGTTCACGGCTTCGGGTTGGGCCTGCACGGCTTCAGCCGATCGCTGATCGTCGGCATCTATCTGATCGCGATGATCGGTGGGGCGCTGCTGTTCCCCCTGCTGTCGAAACGCACGACACCCCGGATCGCGCTGATTGTGGCGACTTTCGTCGTCGCGGCAGGCTACGGGTTGCTCGTTCCGCTTCACGACACCGTGGTGCTGGTGACCGTGAACATGGTGATCGCCGGGCTCGGGTCTGGCGCCCTCGTCGCGGCGCTGCCCTCGGCGGCCGCGGCGGCCGCGAGTCACGGGCAGACCGGCATGGCGACCGGCATGACGAATACGACGAAGACGATCGGCGGGGCGTTCGCGTCGGCGGTGTTCGGGCTGGTGCTCTTCCACGGTGCGGCCGAAGCAACCGGGACGGCGTCGAGTCTGGGCGCCTACCAAATCGTCTGGGGCGTCTGCGCGGCAGGCGCGCTGCTCGCGGCACTGCTGCTGTTCATCGTGCCGAAGGAAGCCTTTGGCGACGTGCCTGCCGAGGCCAAACCTGCCGACGCGAAGCCGGCGCAGGTCAAGCCTTCGGAGTGAGCGGACCTCGAATGAGTTTCGTCGGAGACGCCTGAGCAACCGGCTTGATCGTCACCAGATCGAGGTTGATGTGCGCGGGTAGCTCGATCATGTGCACGATCGAGTCGGCAATGTCGTCAGCAGTGAGCGGCTCGGCAACGTTGTCATAGACCGCGTCAGCGCGCGCTTGGTCGCCACCGAACCGCACGAGCGAGAACTCTTCGGTCTTCACCATGCCCGGCGCGAGTTCGAGCACTCGAATCGGTTCCCCGGCAAGTTCCAGCCGAAGTACCGCCATCAGCATGTGCGCGGCGGCCTTGGCTGCGATGTAGCCCGACCCGCCTTCGTACGCGGTGTGCGCGGCGATCGACGTGACGGTCAGGATGTCGGCGCTGCCGGCATCCCGAGCCCCGTCGCGCAGCGCGGGGAGCAGAGCCGCGATCAGGTTCTTGACGGCGAGAACGTTGATCTCGAACATCGCCCGCCAGTCGTTCGGGTCGCTCGCTTCGACGCTCGCCAACCCGAAGGCACCGCCCGCGTTATTGACCAGGGCGTGCAGCGGTCCAAGCGTTGAGATCTCGTCCCGCACCCGCGCCACGTCGTCGGCCTGCGTGAGGTCGGCCACGATGACGTGAGCACCGATCTCGGCGGCGAGCGCGGCTAGTCGCTCCGCACGCCGCGCGACAGCGACGACTTCCCAACCGTGCGCTGCGAACAGCCGCGCCGTGGCAGCGCCGATCCCCGAACTCGCACCCGTCACGACCACGCGCCTCGTCATTCCTCCACCGTACGACTCTGCATGACGCCCGATGACCATCTGGTTACGTCACATTTCGTCGACGCTGGCGGTGATGGATGGGCGAACCTAGGCTCGCCCCTGTCGATCCCGACCCTCGTTTTCATCGCAAGGAGCCACCATGTCGGACTGGAAGTTCGAGACCAAGCAGATCCATTCAGGTTCTGCGCCCGACCCGGTCACCAATGCGCGTGCCACGCCGATCTACAAGACGACGTCGTATGTGTTCAACTCGGCCGATCACGCGAAGAATCTGTTCGCCCTCGCCGAGTTCGGCAACATCTACACCCGTCTGATGAACCCGACGACGGATGTCGTCGAGCAGCGCGTCGCCGCACTCGAAGGCGGCACCGCCGCTCTGGCCGTCGCCTCAGGCTCCGCAGCAATCACCTATGCCGTGCTCAACATCGCCAGCTCGGGTGACCACATCGTCTCGTCGTCCTCGATCTACGGCGGCACCTACAACCTCTTCAAGTACACCCTCGCGAAGCTCGGCATCGAGGTCACCTTTGTCGAGAACCAGGATGACGCCGCCGAGTGGAAGGCCGCCGTTCGGCCGAACACCAAGTTGTTCTTCGCCGAGACGATCGGCAACCCGCGCATCAACATCCTCGATATCGAGCTGGTTGCCGGCATCGCTCACGACAACGACCTGCCGCTCATCGTCGACAACACGATCGCGACGCCGTACCTGATTCGTCCGTTTGAGTTCGGTGCCGACATCGTCGTGCACTCGGCCACCAAGTTCCTCGGCGGCCACGGCACTGTCATCGCCGGCGTCATCGTCGACGGCGGCAAGTTCGCCTGGAGCAAGCTGGTCGACAAGTTCCCGGGCCTCACCGAGCCCGACCCGTCGTACCACGGCGCGTCGTACACCGGTGTGCTCGGCGACGCGATCGCCTACGTCATCAAGATCCGCGTGCAGCTGCTGCGCGACACGGGTGCCGCCCTTTCCCCCGACAGCTCGTTCTCGCTCATCCAGGGCATTGAGACGCTGTCGCTGCGCATCGAGCGTCACGTGCAGAACACGCAGGCTGTCGCCGAGTGGCTCGAGAACCACCCCGACGTCGCGACGGTCAACTATGCCGGCCTGCCGTCGAGCCCGTGGTACGCCGCCGGCAACAAGTACGCCCCCCTCGGCGTTGGCGCCGTCGTGTCGTTCGAACTCAAGGGCGGTGTGGATGCCGGTCGGGCTCTGGTCGAGAACGTCTCGCTGTTCAGCCACCTGGCCAACATCGGCGACGTGCGCTCGCTCATCATTCACCCGGCGTCAACGACGCACTCCCAGCTCACGCCCGAGCAGCAGCTGACGACCGGTGTCACGCCGGGCCTCGTGCGGCTCTCGGTCGGACTGGAGCACATCGACGACCTGACGGCCGACCTTGAGGCCGGTTTCGCGGCCGCCCGCAAGGTGAGCGCGGCGAACGCCGCCGTCTAACCCTCCCCTCACGTGTGGCCCGGTGTCCTCCGGCCGCCACAGTAGAGGCCCCCGCCGTCACAACCGGCGGGGGCCTTGGTTTTTCCCAATGGATCAGTGCGATGGATCCGCACACTCCCGGACTGTCCACCGCAAAGTCAACCCACAGGAGCGGACTGGGTACAGTCGAGCGCATGGACGGCATCGGTACAGCTTCGGCTGAAACTTTGACGGGGACCGGCCTGCAGGTGGTTTTCCTCGGGACCAAGGGCGGGCCGCCGCCGAACGCCGATTCCGCCGGGATCGCGAGCGCGGTGATCGTCGACGGATCGGTGTACCTGGTGGATGTCGGCCGAGCAGCCGTAACCCAGTACGCACGGTCGGGCCTCAGGTTCGAGAACCTACGCGGCGTCTTCATTACGCACCTGCACGCCGACCACATCGCGGACTACTTCAATCTCTTCCTGCTGGCCGGCTATAGCCACAGGGAGTATCGGGACGCGTTGCCCGACCGCACGCCGGTGTTCGGCCCTGGGTCGGCGGGCGGCCTCCCCCCGGCGTTCGAGGGCGGCGACGTGGGCACGGTGAGCCCGGCTGAGCCGACTCCAGGCATCGCCCGCCTCACCGATCTCGCAGCAGCCGCCTTCGCCTACAGCACCAACGTCTTTGTGCGCGATTCCGGTGTGCGGGAGACGCGAGGCCTCGCCGAGGTGCACGAGATCGACGTCGCAGGAACCGGCGCGACCTTCGAGAACACGTCCCCCGTCATGGACCCGATTCCGGTGTTCGAGGACCCGGCGGTGCGCGTGACCGCGGTTCTCGTTCCGCACGGCCCGGTCTTCCCGGCGTTCGCCTACCGGTTCGACACCGTCCACGGCTCGGTCACCTTCTCGGGTGACACAACCTACAGCGACAACCTCGTGAGACTCGCGACCGGCACCGATCTGCTCGTGCATGAGGCGATCAACGTCGACGGATTCCGTGGGCCCGCCGCCTTCGTCGGCCATCTGCTCGAGGGGCACGTCGAGGTCCAGCGCCTCGGCGGGATCGCGCAGGCGGCTGGTGCGAAACGACTCGCGGTGAGTCACATCGCCGACCTCGTGCACGGTGCCGCGGACCCCATCCGATGGGCGACCTGGGCGCAGGCGGGCTACGAGGGTCCCGTCCACGTGGCGCGCGACCTCGACGTGATCACCGTCGCGTGAATCGATGACCTCAGGGCCGCCCTGAGGCGGGCTTCGTCGAGGCCGCTTCCGTCACAAACGACGGGGGCCCCACCTTTTCCGACAGAATCAGTGCGATGGATTGGCAGACTCCCGAAGACGCCGTGCCGTCGGCGTTTGTGACGGAGTCCCAGCGACGGCAGGTCGCGGGGAAGCCGCCTGCGTCGGGCGCCTGGCGGCAGGGCGACGACCCGGGCGATCGCAGCTTTGCCGCGATCGGTGACCTCGCGCTCGAGCGCGGGGGCAGCATCCCGAACGTCACGATCGCCTACGAGACGTGGGGCGAACTCGCGCCCGACGGATCGAACGCGGTGCTCGTTCTTCACGCGCTCACGGGCGACAGTCACGTCATCGGCCCACCCGGTGCGGGGCACCCGACGGGCG
>JBDTNW010000160.1:0-4582 GCA_039933575.1 Pseudolysinimonas sp.
ACCCGATCGAGATCATCACCGGAACGTCGCGGCGAACGGCCTCGGCGAACGCGGCTTCGCTCCACGGCCACCAGTCAACGGGATTGGCGGCGTGGGAGCGCAGATAGGGGCTGAGCGCGCCCGCGAGCCGATTCATCTCGGTCAAGGTTCAGTCGGCACAACGGCCGACGTCGAGTCGCTCGTCTCGAGACCGTGTAGCGAGACATATCGTTGCCTTTGCACGAACGCACTCCCTCGACCGCTCGTGCGATGGGCGACGGGGCGAGGGAGCGTGCGATGTTCGGGATCCCCCGGTCGCGTGAGAAGGAACACTTGATAGGTCCCTTCGGTCCATCCCGCGGTAAGAGTCACTGAAATCAGAGCCGCGATCTTGCGATCGTTCCGGTCCTCGGAGTCGGCCAACCGAGCTTGCTCGTGAGGATTCCATCTCACGTTATCTCTGCGGTGAGTGACTCGAGGGACCTCAGCCTTGACCTCTTGATCCGCGTAGAAGGCAAACCGATCGACTGGCCGAAACCAACGTCCGGATTGGCAGATGTACGCGAAATTTTCCTCATAGAAGGGCCATGCATCTTTGGCAGGAACGACGACCGTGTCCGCCGGGCTTGACGGTCGAGTTGCATAAACGTCGGCGGTTCGATCGGTCTGTCGGAGCCAGGCGCCGGGGTCAGGACCGAGAAAGTCGGCAACTCTGGTCACACGTCGCATCTCAAACGGAATATCCACATTGAGCATCGAGTCGTGATGAGCCAGTCGGTTCCTGAACTTCCTCACCGCTTCCACTTCAGCTGCGACCTGCTTGCGAGCGCCCGACGAACCTGGGAACGCCAGTCGGAGCGCCGTGCGCCACAGATCCTCGTATTTTGGGCCCAGCATCCCGGACCAAAAGCCAAACGAAAGCCCGGCGACAATCTGATGCCTCGTGTCACGGCTTTGCGGTATCAGGCGATTCCGCACGACCTCGACGGCCTCGCCGATCAATTGATTCGCGGGCGGCCGACAGAGGAACCAAGGTATTCCTCGACCCTGTTCATCGACGTGGTTGGCGAGTGCGGTGTCGATGGCGTTGCGAAGAAGGACCTCGAGACCCGCAATCGTCTCGAAAGCCGCGCCAGCCATGCGCGTGCTCCACTCGTAAAGTTGGAGGGCGACGCCCGAATCTCCTTCTGAGCGCTCCAGGTACGGTCTCATGCGAGGTTCGGAGAGGAGACCCGACACAACATCCACCGAGTACCCGCCCCCCAACATGCCCCGATGCTACAATCAACTCGAACGCCCCGGTGTCGCCTCTGCACGCATGCGCCCGGGGCTCATTCTTTGCCCTCTCGAACCCTGAGGACTCGGTGTCGCCGTCATAGGCTCACCCTATGCCGGGCCTCGCCGTGACCTACCTCGGAGGACCCACGGTCCTTCTCGACTACGCCGGGTTGCGGTTCATCACCGACCCGACCTTCGACGAACCAGGCTCCTACCCGGACCCGGGATCGACCACCCTGGTCAAGACCCGCGGCCCGGCGATCGCACTCGCCGACCTCGGACCGGTGGATGTCGTCCTCCTCAGTCACCACGAGCACGAAGACAATCTCGACACCCTCGGCGGCGAGCTCGTCGCCTCCGGAGTGCCGACTCTCACCACCCCGTACGCCGCCGCGGGCCTCGCCCTGTCTCACGTTCGCGGGCTCGCCACCTGGGAGTCGACCGTCCTTGCGGGAGGAATCACCGTCACCGCGGCACCGGCGCTACACGGCCCTCCCGGCAGCAACGACGTGGTCGGCCCGGTCACCGGTTTCGTGCTGAGCGCGCCCGGCGAACCTACCGTCTACGTGAGCGGCGACAACGCTGCGCTCGATCTGGTCCGGGAGGTTGCGGCACGACTCGACATCGACATCGCGGTGCTTTTCGCGGGCGCCGCGCGAGTGCCGGAGATTCCGGCGGCACTCACTCTCACGAGTCGGGATGCGGCCGAAGCCGCACAGATTCTGGGCGCCTCACGGGTGATCGGAGTGCACACCGAAGACTGGGAGCACTTCAGCGAGAGTCGCGCCGACCTTGAAGCCGCGTTCACCGCAGCGGGGATCGCCGACCTGCTGGTGGAGACCCCTCGCGGGATCTCCGTCAACGTCGACTAGACGTTACCGATGACGTCGGGATGACCGCCGACGCGGTTGTCGGCATCGAGGGCGTCGATTGCCGCCAACTCATCCCCCGACAACTCGAAGCCGAAAACATCGAAGTTCGCGCGAATGCGATCGACCGAGTTCGACTTCGGAAAGACGATCAGCCCTGACTGAAGGTGCCAGCGAATGACGATCTGTGCCGGCGTGACGCCATGGGCGGTGGCCGCTGCCACGATCGGCGCCAGCCCGAACAGGTCGTACTTGCCCTGGCCGAGCGGACCCCACGACTCGATGCGCATGTCGTGCTCAACGCCCCAGGCGCGAATGTCGCGCTGCTGGAAGGTCGGGTGCAACTCGATCTGGTTGACCACCGGCACCGTCTCGGTCTCGGTGAGGAGGCGATCGAGGTGGGGAATCAGAAAGTTGGAGACGCCGATCGAGGTCGCCTTTCCGGCATCCCGAATCTGTTCGAGCGCACGCCACGACTCGACGTACAGGTCGCGCGCGGGCGTCGGCCAGTGGATGAGGTAGAGGTCAACCCTGTCGAGTTGCAGCTTCGCGAGGCTGAGGTCGATCGCGTCGTGCGCCGAGCGGGTGCCCTGGTCGGGGTTGGCGAGTTTCGTGGTGATGAAGAGTTCGTCGCGGGGAATCCCGGATGCCGCGATAGCTCGCCCGACGCCGACCTCGTTGCCGTAGATCGCCGCGGTGTCGATGTGTCGGTAGCCGGCCTCGAAGGCGTCGGTGACGATGCGCTCGGCCTCGTCGGGATCGACCTTGAACACCCCGAATCCCAGCTGCGGGATGGAGTTGCCGTCATTGAGCGGGATGCGGGGTACCTGAGACACGCGGCCAGCCTACGGGTTGACGTCGGGAGGGTCGCGCGCTAACGTACAACCTAATGGTTGTAGATATCGAACTCAGCGATGCAGAAGTCGACGCGGTCTTCCACGCTCTCGCCGACAGCACTCGACGCGACATCCTGCGCCGCACGCTGTCGGGCGAGGCGTCGGTCAGCGAACTCGCTAGTGGTTACGCGATGTCGTTCGCGGCTGTGCAGAAGCACGTCGCCGTGCTGGAAGGAGCCGGACTCGTGACCAAAGAGACCCGGGGGCGTACGCGGATCGTGCGCGGTGACCCGGCAACCATCGCGCGGGCGCAACGCCTGCTCGACCGCTACGCCGACCTGTGGCGCGACCGGATCGACCGGCTCGACGCCCTGCTTCTTGAAGACGTTTAGAAAGGAATCACCATGCCCGTCACGTCAGTCAGCACCGACGCCGAAGCACTCACCCTCACGCTCGTCGCGGAATTCCCGGTCCCGGTCGAAAGGCTGTGGGAAGCATTCGCCGACCCGCGCAAGCTCGAACGCTTCTGGGGTCCTCCCGGCTATCCGTCAACGTTCGGTGAGTTCGACTTCCGCCCCGGCGGCACGGCTCACTATCGAATGACGAGCCCGCAAGGGGAGGACTTCCACGGGTTGTGGAAGTTTGGTGCGGTCGATGCTCCCCACTCGATCGACTTCGTCGACTGGTTCGCTGACGCCAACGGAGTGGCCCTGCCCGACATGCCTGTCGCGCGAATGGCACTGCGTTTCGAGACCACGACCGACGGATGCCGCCTCACGACGGTCACGAACTTCGACACCCCCGCCGATCTTGAGAAGGTCATCGCGATGGGCGTCGTTGAGGGTTCGACCCTCGCGATGGCGCAGCTCGACGCCGTGCTCGCTGACCTGCGCGAGTACGCGCTCGGCAAGGGCACGCGCGTCGAGCTGATCGATGATGTGCACGTGCGGATCACCCGCGCGTTCGAGGCGCCCCGCCACCTGATCTGGCGTGCGCATACCGAGCCCGAGCTGATGAAGCAATGGCTGCTGGGACCCGACGGCTGGACGATGACAGTCTGCGAAGTCTCGACCACACCGGGCGGCTCCTATCGCTACGCCTGGGAACCGGAGGATGCGAGCGTCGGTTCGGGCTTTGGATTCGACGGCGAGACGTTGGTCGTCGAACCCGAACGTCGGATAGTGACCACCGAACGGATGACCGGCGCCGACTTCCCGGCGACGACGAACGACCTCAGCTTCGACGAAGACAATGGGGTGACGCTGCTCACGCTCTACATCACCTATGCCGACTTGGCTCAGCGGGACGCGATCCTCGCCACCGGGATGACCGAGGGGATGGAGACGAGTTACCAGCGGCTCGAGCGGGAGTTGCTTCCGATCGGCTGAGCGGTGAAGAGTGTGGGCCGGCCAGTTAAGCTGGTCGGCTCATGCCTCATCCCGACCTGACGATCACGTACCCGCCGGAGCTGCCCGTCAGCGCCATGCGGGACGAGATCGCGCGCACGATTGCCGCCCACCAGGTGGTGATCGTCGCGGGCGAGACCGGGTCGGGGAAGACGACTCAGTTGCCGAAGATTCTGCTGGATCTGGGGCGCGAGAAAATCGGTCACACGCAACC
>JBDTNW010000161.1:0-4550 GCA_039933575.1 Pseudolysinimonas sp.
AGCTCGGCTGGAAAGACCGCCTCGACCCGATCAAGCAGTCCCTGATGGGCGGGCTGGTCGGCAACGACTTCGTCGCCGTACACATGTCGTGGGGCGCCGCCAACGAGTGGTCAGCCAACGCCGCCTACCTGCGCATGGCTCGGCAAGAGAACCATCCTGTGCTCGCCGAGTTGCTCAAGCGCATCGCGGCCCAAGAGACCAAGCACGTCGCCTTCTACGCTTCGCAGGCCCGCGACCGGCTCGAAAAGAGCAAAAAGGCGCAGGTCATCGCCCGCTTCGCCCTGAAGAAGTTCTGGGCACCGGTCGGCACCAGCATCTCCACCGACGACGAGGTCACCCACGTGATGGGCCACCTGTTCGCCGGATCCGAGGGTCGCAAGCTGATCCGCAGCATCGACTCGCATATCGCCAAGCTCCCCGGCATGGAAGGCCTCACCATCGTCGAGAACGCGCTCGACAAGCGCGGCATCTCGGGCGAAGGCGAAGGCACTCCGGATGCGGTGCTCCTCGAGGAGCTCGTCGAGGCGTAGGTCGCGTCCCGTGACCCGCCCAATCAGTCGAATGTGGCCGCTCGCGTCGGCTGCCGCGGCTCTCGCGCTGGTGGGCGCCCTCGCGGTGATCATCGTCTACCGCGAACACGACAAGCCCTTCGGCTTCGAGCTCGAGTGGATGGGCGAGATCGTCGAACACCGCGCTCCGTTCTGGACGATCCCGGCCCTCGCCTTCGACGCCATCGGCGGGGGTCTCATCGCCATCCTCGTGATCCCACTCACGGTGATCGCCCTCCTGCTGCTCTGGCGGCGGCCCTGGTCGGCGCTGTTCTTCGTGCTAGCTGTTTCGCTCAGCGCGGCAGTCGTTCAAGTGGTCAAGACACTCGTCGGACGGCCGCGGCCGCTCGACATCCTGATCACCCCCGACTTCGGGTCGTTTCCCTCGGGCCACAGCGCTAACGCGGCGGTGCTCGCGACAGTCGTCGGGATCATCCTGATGCGCAGATGGATCTGGATCGCCGGCGCGACGTACACGGCGGCGATGATGCTGAGCCGCACTTATCTGGGCGCCCACTGGATCTCGGACACGATCGGCGGGGTTTTGATCGGAGCCGGGGTCGCGATCATCGTCTGGGCACCGCTTGCAGCGCGGGTCGATGCGGAGCGCCGCACCGCCGCGCCGCCGGTTTGGGTACGTCGGCCCCCGGCGTCGGCGACCTAGGCCGAACCTCGTGGGGGTTGCGCTGTCGCCGTCGTTACGCAATCATATGTCCTGTCATTGAATGACCAGACATGGGAGAAGTGCAATGCAGATCGACGTCCTCAGCACGGGAACCGTCAACATCCGTCCCCAGCATCGGCTGCGCAACGGCTCGCCCATGTTGTGGTGGCTGTTCACATCTCGCCGGTGGACCCAGGACTTTCCGATCAACGTCTACGTGATCCGGCACGGCGATGAGGTGGTGCTCTTTGACGCCGGGCAGGATCGCCGCTCAGTCACCGACCCGCACTACTTTCCGCGCGGGTTCGCTGGCCTCGCTTACCGGCGTCTCGCCCGCTTCACCATCGGGGCGGACGACACTGTGCCCGCGCAGCTGCACGCCCTTGGCATTGCGCCCGAGCAGGTGTCGACGGTCGTGATCTCGCACCTGCACCAAGATCACATCGGCGCTATCGGGCAACTCCCGGGTGCACGGCTCGTCGCCAGCCGCACCGAACTGGATCGGCTCGACCGACCTGGCGCCGAGCTCGCGGGGTTTTTGGTGAGGCACCTGCGGGATCCCGGCTTCGACTGGCAACCCACCGACGTTGACGAACCTCTCGGCGACGAGCTGCAGCCCTTCACTCACGGCCACGACCTCTTCGGTGACGGAAGTTGCATCCTGCTCCCCCTCCCCGGCCACACGCCTGGCTCGCTCGGTGCACTGGTGCGTCCGAACGACGGGCCGCCGATTCTGCTCGTCGGCGACCTCACCTATGACGTGGAGTTGCTCGAGCATGAGCACCTCCCGGGGGTCGGACCTCGCGCCGTCATCTTGGACTCCACCCAAAAGGTGAACGAGCTCTGTCGACGGATGCCGGGCCTCGTCGTGCTGGCCGCTCACGACCCGGGCGCGGCGAGTGCGCTCCGGCTCGCCCGCGAACAGGCCATCATGGGTTCGTGAGATCGAGCGAGCGCATCCGCTACCTGGTGCTGGCGCTACAGCGAGAAGGCAACCGCAGCCTTGCCGCCGCCTTGCGCCCGCTGAATCTGACCCCGTCCCAGTCCGAGGTGTTGCGCATTCTCGGTGACGCCGGGCCACTCTCGCTCACCGAAGTGGGTCGGCTGCTGGTTTGCGAAGCCGGCACCAACCCCAGCCGGCTGGTCGACAAGCTGGTGCGTGCAGACCTGGTCGACCGCCGAGAGGATGCCACCGACCGACGACTCGTCGAACTCACGCTCACTGCGCGGGGGCGTGAGATGGAACAGGCGGTGCGGCAGATCGAGGAGGCGATGTACAGCCAGATCGAGGCAGGCCTGGCCGGGGCCGATGCTGAGTCAATTGCGGCGATCCTGGAACGGATGGCTGCCGGATCGCCCTCAGGCGACGCGCTTCAAGCCCGCATCGCACTCACGTGATCTCGTCAGCGACCTAGGGTCGAACCGTGGAGGACTGGATTCCGACCGCGCTCGCGTTGGTCGTACTTGTCGCGATCGGAACGGCGACGCTGACGCTGGGCCGCATCCGATCTCCGTGGATGGTCGCGGGTGCCATGGCTCGCGCCGTTGTCCAGCTCGCCGCCCTGAGCCTGGTGCTGACGGGCATCATCCAGAGCCCGCTCTGGGTTGGAGTCGGGCTTGGCGTGATGTTCATCGCGGCGGTAGGTACCGCGGCCGGACGAAGCCGGCAGGGGTGGCGAGGGGTGCCGATCCTTGCGGCAGCAATGGTTGCCGGTCCCTTGCTTGTGGGTGTGATCGTGTTCGGGTCGGGCGCGATCGAGTTCTCACCGCGCTACGTGTTGGCGGTGGGCGGAATCGTGATCGGCAACACGATGACGATCGCGGTGCTGAGCGGCCGGGTCTTCAGAACGACCGTCCTCGACCATTGGGATGAGGTCGAAGGCTGGCTCGCTCTCGGCGCGACGCCTCGCGGCTCGACCGCGCTCCTGGCTCGGCAAGCGATCGCGACGTCGCTGCTGCCCTCGATCGATCAGACTCGCACGACCGGAATCGTCGTGCTCCCCGGGGCGTTCATCGGCGCCGTGTTCGCAGGAGCGTCCCCGCTCGAGGCGGGCCGTTTCCAACTGATCGTGCTTGCTGCCATCCTCGCCGCGGGAGCGATCACGGCGACACTTTTGGTCGCCGTGTTCACCACCGTGACGCAGCGACCGCCCGTCCTCTAGTCCTTGGGATCGGTCGACAGCGGCTTGACCGTCTGACGGTCTGAGATCCCCTGACCGGTGAGGCTGTTCTCGATGTCTTCGGATTGGCCGGAGTCGACGACGTCGTACGTCTCCGCTGAATCTCCGGACTGGCTCCCGCTCGCGTTGCTTCCCATGCCCTCGACACTACGCGCCCACCCTGAGCGGCCGAGGTCTGAGGGCCGCGATACTGAACATGTGGGTCTCTTACGGTTGCCGCGATTTCGTCGTCGCGTTGACGTCGGCACCTACGAACCACCGGACCCGGTCGCGCCGCCCCCGCTGAACGACATGATCGACGAAGGCGTGTTGATCGCGGCAGCCGCCATCCGGATGGCGGTCAAGAACAAGGGCATTCTGCGCACCCTGAGGGACCGCTCCGACTACGACGGCGCCTGGTACGACCAGCGGGTGCGCAAGGAACTGCGCCGCCTCGCCGAGGAGAAGGCCGAGGATGCCGACCGCGTCACGGCCGAGATCGGCGGCGCCCGCGGTCGATCGGGCAAGGGCGAACACGCCTCGGACTTCCGCGGCATCGACGTCGCCCGACTCGAACGCCGACTCCTGTTGCTCAGGGGGCTCGACGACCGGTTCCGGGAACTCGCTGAGGATGCCGACTACGTTCACACGCTCGCCGTCGCCAGCCGAGAGCTGGCGTCGAGCGAGATCGCGGATTCGGTGAAAGCGACCGCTTTGCGCGAACTCGGTCCCGTCGATCGGCTCAGCGACGACGAGCGCGCGACGCAACTCCGCATCCTGAAGGATGACCTCGCCAACCTGCTGCCATAGCGACGGTCAGTGGATGAGCACCTTCAGCGCGTCGTGCTCCGCCGCGTTCCCGAAGACTTCGTACGCCTCAAGGACCTGATCGAACGTGAACTCGTGGGTGACGAACTTCTCGGCGGGCAACTTGTGCTCGGCGACCAGCTTCAGCAGCATCCCGAGCGTGTTGGTGTTCACCAATCCCGTCGTGATGTCGATGTTCCGAATCCAGAGTTCGTTGAGGGCCAGGTCCACCGAGTTGCCGTGCACGCCGACATTGGCGACGTGCCCACCAGGGCGCACGATCTGGGTGGCCATCGTGAAGGTCAAGGGGATGCCGACCGCTTCGATCGCGACATCGACCCCTTGGCCGTCGGTCAGTGCGAGAACCTGTTC
>JBDTNW010000162.1:0-4548 GCA_039933575.1 Pseudolysinimonas sp.
GACAGGTCGGCACCCCAGGTCGGCATCGGCTTCATGCCGAAGATCTTCAGCGCCTTGAGGCGGTTCTTGAGCATCCATTCCGGCTCGCTCTTGAGCGCGGAGATGTCGGTGACCACCTCATCCGAAATACCACGACGAGCGGATGCGCCCGCAGAATCCGAGTCGGACCAGCCGAACTCGTACTTTCCGAGGTCGTTGAGTTCCGGACGGTCGATCAGGACATCAGACATGGGTGAGCCTCTTTCCTGCTGAAGCGAACCATTCCGCTCGTGTCAGCATTCCGTTGCGCAGGAGGGCAGCGACGACGGTGCTCTTAGCCGTCCGAGTCTACAGGGAGGAGGTCGGGGATGGCCGAGAGCAGCACCCGCAAAGCTCCGACCCAGACCAGAGCCGCTCCGAGCAGGTGAAGGGCGACGAGCAACTCCGGAAGGCCGGTCAGAGCCTGGATGCCGCCGATCGCCCCCTGCGCCAAGAGGACAACCACGAAGACCCCGGTCACGCGGCGAAGTCGCGCGACCGTGAAGAACACGACGACCGCCAGAATGCCGACGACCACGGCGAGGGCGGCGTGGAACCAGACCACCGTCGTCCAGTTCACGCCGATCCGAGGCACATCCCGGCTGTCACCGGCGTGCGGTCCTGCGCCTGAGACAATCGTGCCGACGACTACGAGCGCGAGCGTCACGATCGCCAGCGTCCACGCCAGGGCCTTCTCGCGGATCGGCGTACGAGCCGTGCGGTCGCCCCGATCTCGCACTCGGTGCCAGGTCAAAGTCGTCGTGGCGAGGAGCACGACCGCGAGCACGAAGTGCAGGGCCACGGTCCACGGGTTGAGCTTGGCGAGCACGGTGACGCCGCCGGCCAGCGCATTGGCGACCACGAGCCAGAACTGCGACCAAGCGAGGCGGGTCATCATCCGATCGCGCGGTTTCTGAAGTCGCGCGGCAACAATCACCCAACCGACGGCGACGATCAGCACGGTCGTGAACATCCGATTGGCGAACTCGATGACACCGTGGATGCCGAGTTCGGGAATCGGGGCGAGCGACGTTCCATCGCAGGTCGGCCAGGTCGGGCAGCCGAGGCCTGAGCCGGTGACGCGCACAACTCCCCCGCCGAGCACGATCAGGATGCTCGTCACGAGCGCCGCCGTGGTCGCCCACCGCAGCGCGCGAGGGCTCAGTGTGACGCGATCGGCCACCAAGCCGAGAGGGGTCTGCATCCGGGGTCTCAGAGTTCGCGGTCTCAGAACGGAATGGGCAGGTGCAGCAGCGGATCCAGCCCCACCGCAAGGAAGATCAACGTCAGGTAAGTGATCGAGGCGTGAAACACGCGCATCGGTTTGAGTTCGCCGCCCCGGATTGCGATCGCATAGAGACGGTGTGCTTCGACCAGGAACCAGGCACCCGCGAGTGTCGCGACGACGGCATAGAGCACGCCCATCGGCGCGATCGGCACCAGCAGCAGGGAGCAGACCACCGTCGCCCAGGCGTACAGCACCACTTGCAACACGACGGCGCTGCGCCCGCGCACGACGGCGAGCATCGGCACCGACACGGCGGCGTACTCCTCCTTGTAGCGCATCGACAGGGGCCAGTAGTGAGGAGGCGTCCAGAGGAAAACGATTCCGAACAGGATGACCGGCGTCAGGGTGAGCGATCCCGTTACTGCGGCCCACCCGATCAGCACGGGCATACATCCAGCGGCGCCGCCCCAGACAATGTTCTGCGGGGTGCGTCGCTTCAAGATCAGCGTGTAGACGAGAACGTAGAACAGGATCGCGGCCAGCGAAAGCACCGCGGCGAGCCAGGTCGTGAAGATCCACAAGAAGGCGATTGACGCGACACCGGTGACGAACGCGAACACCAGCGCCTCACGCGGCGACAACTCACCGGTTACCAGCGGGCGCTTGCTGGTGCGCTTCATGACCTTGTCGATGTCGCGGTCGATGTAGCAGTTGAACGCGTTGGCCGAGGCAGCCGAGAAAGTACCGCCGACGAGAGTCGCAAGCACCAGCCACAGATCCGGGATGCCGCGGGCCGCCAGAATCATCACCGGCGCGGTCGTCACGAGAAGCAGCTCGATCACCCGCGGCTTCGTGAGGGCGACATACGCCTTCGCCTTGCGAAGCACACTGAACGAGCGGCGCCCAGTGGTCCCCTGAGGGGTCTCGACCGGACTGTCGACGGCTCCCTGCATGGCTCCTCAAATCGTGTGGCGACTCGATGCCAGTGTAAGCGACCGACGCTGAGGGCCCGGCATCGTTCGGACCGGCGAAGGCCGCCTCGGTATGCTTGACGATGGCCCCTCTCCACGGCCGCTCCCCAACTGAAAGGCTCTTTCTCCGTGCCAGAACTCGCGTGGGAAGCCATTGACGGCCGCGCCGTCGACACCGCTCGCATCCTCGCCGCCGACGCGGTCGAGAAGGTCGGTAACGGCCATCCGGGGACGGCGATGAGCCTTGCGCCCGCCGCCTATCTGCTCTTCCAGAAGGTCATGCGTCAAGATCCTCATGACACGCACTGGGTCGGCCGTGACCGCTTCGTCCTGTCCGCGGGTCACTCCTCGCTGACGCAGTACGTCCAGCTCTACTTCGGTGGCTACGGCCTCGAGCTCAGCGACCTCGAAGCCCTGCGCACCTGGGGTTCGAAGACCCCCGGACACCCGGAATACGGCCACACGCTCGGCGTCGAAATCACGACCGGACCGCTCGGCCAGGGCATCTCCTCCGCAGTTGGCTTCGCGTATGCGCAGCGATTTGAGCGCGGTCTCTTCGATCCCGATACTCAGGATGGCGCGAGCCCGTTCGACCACCACATCTACGTGATCGCAAGCGACGGCGACCTTGAAGAGGGCGTCACGTCGGAAGCATCGTCGCTCGCCGGGCACCAGAAACTCGGCAACCTGATCGCGATTTACGACTCGAACCAGATCTCGATCGAAGACGACACCAACATCGCCTTCACGGAAGACGTCGCGAAACGCTACGAGGCCTACGGCTGGCAGGTGCTGACCGTCGACTGGAAGAAGACCGGTGCCTACATCGAAGACGTGCCCGCGTTGTACGACGCGATTCTCGCTGGGCAGGGTGAGCGCGCCAAGCCGACCCTGATCATCCTGAAGACGATCATCGGCTGGCCCAGCCCGAGCAAGCAGAACTCCGGCAAGATCCATGGATCGGCCCTCGGCGCCGCAGAACTCGCTGCAGTCAAAGCGGTGCTGGGCTTCGACCCGGAAGTGAACTTCGCCGTCTCGGACGAGGTCATCACCCACACGCGACTCGCGGTCGACCGCGGTGCGGCGGCTCACGCCGAATGGCAGAAGAGTTTCGACGCCTGGGCCGCAGCGAACCCCGAGAAGAAGACACTCTTCGATCGCATTCAGACCGGCAAGTTGCCGGACGGTGTCGAGGCGGCTCTTCCCACCTTCGAGGCGGGCAAAGATGTCTCCACGCGAGCCGCGTCGGGCAAGGTGCTGGGTGCACTCGGTGCCGTCATCCCCGAACTCTGGGGCGGCTCGGCCGACCTCGCTGAATCGAACCTCACCACGATCGAGGGCGCCGCATCGTTCATCCCGACCGAGCACTCGACGCACGAGTGGGCAGGCAACCCGTACGGCCGGGTGCTGCACTTCGGCATCCGCGAGCATGCGATGGCAGCGATCCTGAACGGCATCGTGCTGCACGGCAACACGCGCGCCTACGGCGGAACGTTCCTGATCTTCAGCGACTACATGCGGCCGGCGGTCCGTCTCGCGGCACTCATGAAGATCCCGTCGGTGTTTGTCTGGACCCACGACTCCGTTGCGCTCGGCGAGGACGGGCCGACCCACCAGCCGATCGAGCAGCTCACGACCCTTCGCGCCATCCCTGGGCTCGACATCGTGCGGCCCGCTGACGCGAACGAGGTCGCGGTCGCCTGGCGCACCATTTTGGAGCGTCGCAACGGACCCGCCGGCATTGCGCTGAGCCGGCAGAACCTCCCGGTCTTCGACCGCACGGAGTTCGCCTCGGCCGAGGGAACGGTGAAGGGCGCCTACGTGCTCGCCGACTCCTCGAAGCCCGTGCCCGACGTCATCCTGATGGGATCGGGGTCTGAGGTTCAGTTTGCCGTCGAAGCACGTACCGCACTTGAGGCGGAGGGCATCTCGGCGCGCGTCGTCTCGGTGCCCTGCCAGGAGTGGTTCGAGGAGCAGGATGCCGCATACCGAGAATCGGTACTGCCTGCCGGAGTGAAGGCCCGGGTCTCGATCGAGGCCGGTCTGGCGCTCACCTGGCGCCCCTACGTCGGCGACACCGGTCGCAGCGTCTCGATCGAACACTTCGGGGCCTCGGCCGACTACAAGACCCTCTACCGCGAGTTCGGCATCACTACTGAGGCTGTCGTCGCAGCCGCCAAAGCATCGCTCGCCGCAGTTGCTGGCTAGCGCCCATCACGTCTGAAGAGAGAAGGCATCACCATGGCACAGAACAAAACCGCGGAACTTTCCGCCATCGGCGTCAGCATCTGGCTCGACGACCTTTCCCGTGAGCGCATCGTCTCGGGCAGC
>JBDTNW010000163.1:0-4542 GCA_039933575.1 Pseudolysinimonas sp.
GTCTCGATGATGTCCTCGAGGAACAGCACGCCGTGCGTGACACCGTGCTCGTCGAACACCCGCGCGATGTGCGCCTCCGAGCGACGCATCTGGGCGAGGGCATCCTCAAGTTCCGCGTCGCGGAACACCGAGATGAGTTGCCGGATCCGCTTCGGCGGCACCGGCACGTCCAGTTCGTCGTCGCGCAGGTCGATGACGTCTTTAAGGTGCACGTACCCGGTCGGCTCGCCCGCTTCGTCGATCAGCACGTAGCGGCTGAAGCCGTGCTGTGCGACTGCCCGCTCGACGTCGCCCGGGGTGCCGTCCTCGGGAAGGGTGATCAGTTGCGCACTCGGCACCGCCACATCCCGTACCCGCTTTGAGGTGAATTCGAAGGCGTTGTTGAGGGCGCCGGTGCTGTCGGTAAGAATGCCCTCTCGGGTCGACGTGCGGATCATCGTCTGCACTTCGTCGGCGGTGAACGCACTCGTCGCTTCCGACTTCGGCTGAACCCGCAGCAACCGCAGGATGCCGTGCGCGGCAGCATTGAGAACCAGGATGACAGGCCGGAACACGGTTGCGACCGCGACCAGCGGGGTGGCCAGAATCAGCACCGCTCGTTCGGGCACGGCGAACGAGAGGTTCTTCGGCACCATCTCGCCGAAGACGACGTGCAGGAACGACACCAGCGCGAGCGCCACCCCGAACGCTATTCCGCCAATGACCTCCTCGGGCCAGTGGGTCAAGGCGAGCGGGATTTCGAGCAGGTGGTGGATGGCCGGCTCGGACACGTTCAGGATCAGCAGGGAGCAGATCGTGATACCGAGCTGGCTGGTCGCGAGCATCAGGTTCGCGTGCTCCATGGCGTAGAGCGCGGTCTTCGCGGCACGGGACCCGTTCTCGGCCCGCGGTTCGATCTGCGACCGTCGCGCGGTGATGACGGCGAACGAGGCCGCGACGAAGAACGCATTTCCGAGTAGCAGGATCACCAGCCAGGCGATCCCCCACACGTCGATCGTTCCTGCGGTCTCGGCAGCACCCGCGCCGGCGATCACGAGGTCACCCCCGCGGCAGCATCGGTTTCGGGGGGCCGAGGCGTGTACCGGATGCGGTCGATGCGTCGGCCATCCATCCGTTCGACCCGAAAGATTCCGGGCTCGAGGTCGACCGTGTCGCCCACTTCGGCGACCCGCCCGAGCTCAGCCATCATCCAGCCGGCGACGGTTTCGTAGGGACCGTCTTCGGGCACGACGACATTGGCGCGATCGGCCAACTCGTCGGGGCGCAGCGCGCCGGGAAAGGTGAGCCAGTCGCGGCTGCGCACGACGTCGGCCTTTGACCGGTCGTGTTCGTCGGACACCTCGCCGACTAGTTCTTCGACGAGGTCTTCGAGGGTTGTCACGCCGGCTGTTCCGCCGTACTCATCGACCACGACGGCCATCTGGAAGCCGCGTCCGCGCAACTCGGCGAGGAGAACATCCAATTTCATCGTCTCGGGCACGCGCAGCGCCTCGGACTGAAGAGCCATCACGGGCACTTCAGCCCGTCGTTCGCGGGGCACTGCGACCGCCTGCTTGAGATGCACGAGGCCCGTGATGTCGTCGACGTCCTCGTCGAACACCGGGAACCGCGAGTACCCGGTCGCCCGAGCCAGCGCGATGACGGCTTCCGCGCTGTCGGTGCGAGAGATCCCCGAGATCTTCGGGCGGGGAGTCATGACGTCGGCCGCCGTGTGTTCCGAGAACGCGAGGGTGCGAGCGAGCAGGGTCGCCGTGTCTTGGTTGAGGGCTCCTTCCCGCGCCGAGCGCCGAACCAGACTGACGAGTTCATCGGCTGTGCGCGCGGCAGAGATCTCTTCGCGCGGCTCGATGCCGATCGCTCGCAAGATGGCGTTCGCCGACCCGTTGAGCGCGAGAACAAAGGGCCGAAAGACCGTGGTGAAGGCGATCTGAAACGGGATCACGATTCGCCCGATGCGCAGCGGCACCGCGAGCCCGAGGTTCTGCGGAACCAGCTCACCGATGATCATCGACACCACGGTGGCGATCGCGAGGGCGACCACGTAAGCGATGGGTCCGATGGCGCCGCTGGGAGTTCCGATTGCGGTGAGGGGTGGGGTCAGCAGCGACGACAGCGCGGGCTCGAGGGTGAAGCCGGCGAGGAGGGTGGTCAGCGTGATGCCGAGCTGCGCGCTCGAGAGGTGGGTCGAGGTGACCTTGAGCGCGCGGATGATCGGGCCGAGACCGCGCTCTCCGCGTTCCTCGCGCGCCTCGAGGTCGGAACGGTCAAGGTTAACCAGCGAGAACTCGCTCGCCACAAACAGTCCGGTGCCGACGGTCAGCACCAGGCCGACGATGAGCAGGATCAGATCCGTACTCATCGGGCTGCTGCCGTCGGCGAGATTCGGTGGGACGGAGGATCGTCCATCGAGGGCGCTACTTCTCCTTCGCGGCCGCTTTGGCCGCCTTCTTGAACTCCCGCACCTTGGTGAGGGATGAGGGGTCAACGATATCGGCAACCGACCGATAGCTGCCGGTGTCGCCGTAGTGACCGGCGGCATCCTGCCATCCAGTCGCGGTCAGCCCGTACTGCTTGCCCAACAGCGCGAGGAAGATTTTCGCCTTCTGCTCCCCGAAACCCGGCAGTGCCTTCAGGCGGCTCAGGATGGTGGCGCCGTCAGGGTGCCCGTCGGTCCAGAGTCGTTCGGCCTTGCCGCCCCAGTCGGCGACGATCGCCGCGCACAGCGCCTGCGTGCGCTCGGCCATGCTGCCCGGGAACCGGTGGACCGCGGGGGGTTGCTTGAAGAGGCCGGCGAACTTTTCGGGGTCGGCGTCTGCGATCGTGTTCGCGTCGACGCGGCCGAGCCTGTCGTGGATCTTGGCTGGGCCGGCGAAGGCGGTCTCCATCGGAACCTGCTGATCAAGCAACATTCCGATCAGCAGCGCGAGCGGCTCATCGGAGAGCAACTGGTCGGCCGCGGGGTCTCCGGTGATGTGCAGTTCCGGCATGAGACGAGCTTATTCGGCCTGCCAGAGTTCGACCCGGTTACCATCCGGATCGGTGACCCACCCGAAGCGACCAACGCCGGCCATCTCCTGCGGCTCCCCGACGGTCTCGCCGCCCTGGGCAACCACCTGGGCCAGCATCGCATCGAGGTCCCTCACGCGGAAGTTGAGCATCACCTGCTGCGACTTCGCACCGAAGTAGTCGGAGTCTTGCTCGAACGTGGCGATCACGGTCGGCCCTGCTGGCGGATTCCACTCTCCATCTTCCGAGAGGTCGAGTCCGAGCGCTTCGCGGTACCAGACGAGCAATCCCGCTGGATCAGGCGAGCGAATGAAGTAGCCGCCAATTCCGAGAACACGTTCCATAACGTCATTCTTCCGTGCGCCGCCCGCGGACGGTGTAACGACTACCAGGAGACCGGAAGGGCCTTGCCCTCTTCGTACCCGGCTGCGGACTGGAAGCCGACGACAGCGCGCTCGTGGAACTCGGGTACCGAGGATGCGCCCGCGTAGGTGAACGACGACCGCACCCCCGAGGTGATCATGTCGAGCAGGTCTTCGACCGAGGGGCGCATCGGGTCGAGGTAGATCTTCGACGACGAGATCCCTTCGGCGAAGAGTTCCTTACGCGCGAGTTCGTAGGGGTCGAGGTCGCCGAACCGGGCGTGCACGGCTTTCGTGGACGCCATCCCCCAGCTCTGTTTGAACACCCGCCCGTCGGAGTCTGTCTCGATCTCGCCCGGTGATTCGAGGGTGCCGGCGAACCAGGATCCGACCATCACCGACGATGCCCCCGCGGCGAGCGCGAGCGCGACGTCCCTCGGGTAGCGCACCCCGCCATCCGCCCAGACGTGGGCGCCGAGTTCGAGGGCCGCGGCGGTGGTCTCAAGCACGGCTGAGAACTGCGGACGCCCGACGGCGGTCATCATGCGAGTCGTGCACATCGCGCCCGGTCCGACCCCGACCTTCAGGATGCCGGCGCCTGCCGAGACCAGATCACGCACCCCGTCGGCGGTCACAATGTTGCCGGCCACGATCGGGATGCCGAGGTCGAGTTCACGCACGGCGGTGAGTGCGCGCAGCATCCCCTCCTGGTGGCCGTGCGCGGTGTCGAGCACCAGCACGTCGACTCCCGCATCGGCGAGAGCCCGTGCGTGAGCCGCGACTTCACGGTTGATGCCGACCGCGGCCGCGACTCGCAGGCGACCCGAGGCGTCGATGGCGGGGCGGTAGATCGTGCCGCGGAGAGCACCGGTGCGGGTCACCGAGCCGACGGTTTCCCCGGCGATGACCACGTTGGCCTGATCGACACCTGCGGCGACCAGGGCATCGAACGCGGAGCGAGGGGTGTCTGCGGTGACCGTCGGAAGCCCTTCGACGGGAGCGTCCCAGAGCGACGATTGCTCTTTCACCCACGAGATCGCGGCGATCAGCTCGTCGACACCGAGGTCTTGCGGCAGCACGCCGAGACCGCCGCGGCGGGCGAGTGCCGCAGCCAACCGCGGCCCGGTCACCGAGTTCATGTTGGCCGAAACGATCGGGATGGTGGCCCCGGTTC
>JBDTNW010000164.1:0-4540 GCA_039933575.1 Pseudolysinimonas sp.
CCGCTTATCAGGAACCCCCGCTCACGGTGACGTGAGCGGGGGTTCCTCGTTAAGCCAGATCAGCTCACAGGCGTCATCGCGTCGAACAGATCCTCGAGCACGACCGAGACCACGCGGATGTGGTCGTCACCGACTCCGTGCGGAACCCAGAGAACACCGTCGTGGACGAGTCCGCCGCACGAGTACACGACGTTCGGCACATAGCCGTTCTGCTCAACGCCGCGTGGCTCGAGCAGGGGGCGGTCGAGCTCAGCGATGACGCGCGACGGGTCGTCGAGGTCGAGCAGGATCGCACCCAGGCCGTAGCGACGCATCGGTCCCACCCCGTGGGTGAGCACCAGCCAGCCGCGATCGGTCTCGATCGGGACGCCGCTATTGCCCGTCTGTACGACCTCCCAAAGTCGAGTGGGTGCGTGCACCGGCACCTCGTCATCCCAGTCGAGGCCGTCCCGCGATCGGGCCAGCAGGGTGCTTTCCCCGTCGCTGCGGGTGAGAGCGTAGAGCCAGCCGCCGATCCGACGAGGAAAGAACGCCATGCCCTTCGTGCGGCTCGGTGCGCCTGTGAGGCGGTGCACCCTGAACGTCTCGAAGTCGGTGGTGATCAATAGGCGCGAAGTGATCGTCCGGCCGTCGTAAGCGGTGTAGCTCGCTCGATACTCGATTTCGCCGGCGTCGCCGATGAAGCGCACGAAGCGGGCGTCTTCGACACCATGCCGTTCCTCGTCCGCCGCCGGGAGCAGCACGCGCTGCGAGAGATCGCTTCCACCCGGGAAGGTGGCGTCGTAGGCGGATCGCCCGATCAGCCGCACAGCTTCCACCTTTGCCCGGGAGTCGTAGTGCGTGAGGAAGTCAACGGGCAACCGACTGATGACTTTCTCGATGTCGGAGCTCTTGAATCGCGTGCCAAGCCCTTGCAGAACGACGCGTGCGACCTCGGTCAGCTCTCCGTGGTGTTCGAGAGCCCGTTGCAAATGTTCGGCCTGCCATTCCCCTTCCGAGATGACCGCGCGCGCCAAGGGCAGCAGACGATCCCCGAAGGTCCAGGTTCGATCGGCCCCGATGACCGCCGTGCAGAACGAGATCGCCGATACGTGGCCCTCGCCGATCGACCGCAACGAGACCACCATGCGCAACTCCCCGGGCGCGAGCCCGGTCTGATCGGGATGCGGAACCACACTCGGGTTGCACAGCGCCGCACCCTCAATAGCGTGCTCGGCAGTGAAGGCTGCCCCAAGCACGACGGCGAGGTCGGGGTCGGAATCATGGGCCGCGGGGTGCACCTTGGACGCGTTCGCGACCAGGGTTTCGCGCAGCCCGATGTGGCGCTCCCCGAAGTCTTCGAGGATCCGCGCGGCGGCGGTCGCAAGTGCTTCCACCGGGATCGCGAGCACTCGCTCGACCACCCTCAGGGTGCGTGACGTCGAACCTGGAGTGCTGTCGCCGGGCGTGAACAGGTTGGCGACCACGCGCGCCGCGTCGTGGCGCAGCTCGACCCCGGCATCCCGGACTTCGAGCGTCACGTCTGGTCCGCCAGGCCGAAGGACCGTGCCTGCTGCAAGGTACTCAGCGCCGCAATCGTCGATTCCGCACCACGGTTCTCGTTGCGTCCCGATACCTCGAGCCCGTCGTATCCCGCGCCCGTCGTTGGGTCGTACATCGGGATGTCGCTGTCGTTCGCACCGCGGAACCAGTTCAAGGCGCGTTCGATACCTTTCAGCCATTGGATGTCGCCGGTCGCGTCGAAGGCGCGTGCGCAGGCGTCAGCGAGCGCAGCCACCTCGATCGGCTGCTGGTCCCACAGCGGTCCCGACTCGTGCGGACCCCGGCCCGCTGACCCGGTGACCGACAACCGCCCGAGCGGCGTTGTTTCGAGGTCGAGCAAGAAGGCGAGCGTCTCGAGGCCGCGAGTCACGGTGCCGGGGAGACCCAGTACGTCACCACCCAGGATCAGCGCTTCGCAGAGCGTCGCGTTGGCGTAGCGCAGCCGCGGCTCAGGCCAGGCCCAGTCGGCACCGGGCGCCACGGGCACCCTCGCCAGAGAATCCTTGAGCAGCATCCGGGCTCGGTCAGCATCCGGCCTCGCCTTCAGCAGTTCGGCGGCCCCGATCGCGGCGAATGCCGACGCCCGAACGTCGGGAGAACGCTGAGCCGCTGCACGCAGGAAGGCGTACGTCGCACGAGTGCGATGGAACGGCTCGGAAGCATGGGCCGCCGCGAACCCCAGGGCGCCGACGGCGCGTCCCCACCAGTCGCCGATCGCCGGTTCATCGGTCCAGGCGCCGTCGTGCGCCATGCGGTTGTGGACCAAGCCCTCTTCGGTGATGGCGTCTTCGAGGAATGAGAGGTAGATCTCGGTGAGACGAAGCACCGGGGCCGTCGTGCCACCCTCCCGAACCATCACCACCAGTGCGCGGGCTACGTCATCGACGCAATACCCTTCGTCGACCAATGGCACATCGTGACGGGCGTGTTCGAACAAGCCCCAGACCGTGGTCATCGCTGCGAGGTGCTCAAACGACGGTGCTCCGACCGGCAACAACACCGGGGGGGCAAGCGAGGCGCTCACGCGGCGCGCACCTGTTCGAGGCTGGCGACCAGGGCGCGATAGCCGGACGCCACCTCACTCCAGATGGCGGATGGCGCTCCGGCCAGAGCAGCTTCGGCGAGGTCGGCTGCAACCTCGCGGCGACCGAGGACGCGGTGCAGTGCGGTGGCGATCTGCTGCGGGCTTTCGTGGTCGACCAGGATGCCTGCCCCGTTGCCCAGCAGTTCGATCGAGTGCGGGAACCGGGTCGCAACGACCGGCTTGCCCGCAGCGATTGCTTCGACCAGAACTCCGGAGGTTGTCTGATCGCGGGTGTCGTACGGGAGGAGGACGACATCCGATGACGCCACGATTGCCGCGAGCTGCTCCGCTGACTGGTAGCCGTCGTCAAACTCGACATTGTCGGAGATTCCGAGCTCGCGCGCGAGCCGGACGAGCGACTGCCGGTAGGCGTCTCCTGAATCGGCGAGAACTTTCGGATGGGTCTGCCCGACGATCCGATAAAGCGGGGCCGGTTTCATGGTGGAAAGCAGGGCGAAGGCCTGGATCCCCCACTCGATCCCCTTGCCGGGTCCGAGCAAGCCCCAGGTGAGCACCGTCGGGCGACGGGTGGGATCGGCAACGTGTGCGTGCGACCAATCCGGAACGCCGTGCGGGATGACGTGCACCTTCGACATGGCGATGCGGGAGTGCCGCTCGAGCAGATCGTGTGCGGTGCGCGTCATCACAACGACGGCGGATGCCAGCCCCGCGATGCGCTCGACGAGCCACCGCTGATGAGCCGAAGGACGCTCGAGCACGGTGTGCAGAACGACCACGCACGGCGCGGTGATGCGATCGAGAACGTCAAGGATTTCGTCACCGTCGCGCCCGCCGTAGATGCCGAACTCGTGCTGGATGATCGCCACGTCGCAGGAGCTGAGGGCCGCGGCGGCGGCGATACGGCTGTTTAAGCTGGCTGGCCGAAGGTCGTCGACCACGATTGTGCGGGCGCCGAGTACCGGGGGTCCGGTCGGAACGAGGTCATCCACTCGCACGATGCGGGCGTCCGCATCAGAGGCACGGGGAATCGCGGAGGCAAGCGAGTCGGTGAAACTGGCGAGACCGCATCGAGTGGGCGGGTAGGTGCTGAGAAATCCGTAAACGGTCACAGTGGCGTCCGATCCTGAGCCAGCGCCAGAAGGGCCGCCAGTCGTTCCCGAGACGTCTGCCGAACGGCACCCCCCGTGGGATCCCGCCTTCGCGACCCGGTTGACCGGCGATCAAATGACACTGAACGCGATTGGCCTTTAGCCCGACCGTAATCTTCCCCGGTGTGAGCGGGCTGTACGGCCCGACTGAAGTGCTGGAATGGTGAAGGTCGCCGGAACGGCGATTGGAGTGGATCGCGGCCCGAAGGGCCGGGTTGGGTGGATCTGAGGGGATTCGAACCCCTGACCCCCTGCATGCCATGCAGGTGCGCTACCAGCTGCGCCACAGACCCATGTTGTGATTGCATCGCCCCGCGAACGGGACAACCGGATCAGCTTACAACACCGGTTCGGCCCGACGAATTCGGTGTCGCGCACCAGGATGGATGCCATGACGAACGAGCCGATCACCGTCGCGATCACCCGACACGTCGATCCAGGGCGGGCGAAGGAGGTCGCGGCCTGGGCGCGCGCCGGCGAAGACCTGCTGCGGGCAAGCCCCGGGTTCCTCGGCAACGGCTGGATCCGCCCCGACCCTGACAGCCCCGAGTGGCACATGCTGTTCCGCTTCAAGGATGCCGAGAGCCTCGCCCTCTGGGAGAAGTCGCCCGAGCGAGCGTGGTGGGTCGCATCCGCTCAGGGTCTGATCGAAGACGAGACCCAGGAACGCCGCACCGGCATCGAGGGCTGGTTCGATCAGCCGGCGAGCGTGGAGGTCATCCATTCGTCTCCCCCGTCACCGCCACGCTGGAAGCAGATGGTCGCGATCTTCCTGGTGTTCTACCCGTTGAGCCTCGGCGCGAAC
>JBDTNW010000165.1:0-4524 GCA_039933575.1 Pseudolysinimonas sp.
TGAAGATGGTGCACAACGGCATCGAGTACGCCGACATGCAGCTCATCGCCGAGGCGTACGACCTCATCCGTCGCGGCACCGGCAAGTCGCCCGCCGAGATCGCCGAGATCTTCGCCGAATGGAACAAGGGCGAACTCGAGTCGTACCTGATCGAGATCACGGCCGAGGTGTTGCGCCAGGTCGATGCGTCAACCGGCAAGCCGCTCGTCGATGTCATCCTCGACCAGGCGGGCGCGAAGGGAACCGGCGCGTGGACCGTGCAAACCGCCCTCGACCTCGGGGTGCCGGTGTCGGGGATCGCCGAAGCCGTGTTCGCTCGGTCGCTGTCGTCGAAGCCGCTCCAGCGCGCCGCGGCGGGAAACCTCCCAGGACCGTCGGTGCCGATGGTCGCGGATGCCGACGCGTTCGTCGAAGACGTACGCCAGGCGCTCTACGCCTCGAAGATCGTCGCCTACTCGCAGGGTTTCGACGAGATCGTGGCTGGCGCCCAACAGTTCGGCTGGGACATCAAGAAGGGCGACATCGCGAAGATCTGGCGTGGCGGCTGCATCATCCGCGCCCGGTTCCTCAACCGGATCACCGAGGCCTACGCCGACGACCCCGGCTTGGTGGCGCTCATCACCGCACCGTTCTTCCGGGGAGTCGTCACGCAAACCCAGGATGCCTGGCGTCGCGTCGTCGCCGGCGCTGCGCTCGCCGGCATCCCGGCCCCGTCGTTCTCGTCGTCACTGTCGTATTACGACGGCCTCCGTGCGGAGCGACTTCCCGCCGCACTCATCCAAGGCCAGCGCGACTTCTTCGGTGCCCACACCTACAAGCGCGTCGACAAAGAGGGCACTTTCCACACGCTGTGGTCGGGCGACCGTTCTGAAATCGAATCGTCCGATAGTCACTGAGCGGGTCACGGATCGGATCATCGAGTCGATCGGGGTAGGGGTCCCCGCTCCTTCGACTCGAGGATCCGATCCGGGATCCGCGGTCGCGCCCGCTCCGCGACCGGAGGCGCTAGCCCTGACGGTGCCAGGTCGTCAGGATCGGGCTGTCGTCGGGCTGCATGGTCATCACGTCACCCGAGCAGGTCACCGTCGTCGGAACGTTGTGTGCGGCGCTCTGCGGAGGGTTCGACTCGCTCGTCGCACTGTGTCCGTCGATGACGGTAGTGCTGGTGATTTGGTAGTCGGCATTGTCAAAATTCGCGTACGTCATCACGTCATCCGCGTCGATTGTCCAGTCGGCGGTCAGGCGTCCCGTGTGATCTTGCACGATCTGCATGGCCGGACCCGAGCTTGGCGCGACGTCGAACGAGAACTCAAGAGCGTCGTCGTAGACGAGGCTGGTGGCCGCGATCTTCGCCGTCTCGGTGCCCGTTCCGGTCGCAGAAATCGTGCCCAAGGCGCTGAGCGCGGTGACCATCTGGTCGGCGATGTTCTGCGGGTCGGATGCCCAGTTGCCGACCATGCAGGACGCGGTGCTGACGGCAGCAGGCGAGCCGCCCCCTCCCCCACACCCGGCCAGCAGCACGATCGTCGCCGGGACGACGATGAGAGTGAACGGAATTCGCGAGGTCATGGGGGCTCCTGGGTCAGTTCGGATTTTACGACTACGTTCCTACGACGCGCGAGAGGTCCCGACAGGTTGACCGATCGTTAGAGCAACCCGATGAGGATGCCGCCCGCGGCCCCGACCAGCACGACGATCCACGGTGGCACCCGCCACGCGACGAGCAGCGTGAAACAGATCACCGCGAGCAGAAACTGTGGCGCCCCGGTCACCGCACTGGTGAAAACCGGGTCGTAGAGCGCAGCGGCGAGAATGCCGACCACGGCAGCGTTCGCGCCACGCATCCCGGCCTGAGCGAGCGGGCGCGTGCGCAGCGAATTCCAGAACGGCAACACGCCGATCAGGATGAGGAAGCCGGGCAAGAAGATCGCGATGAGAGCAATCACCGCGCCCAGGATGCCGTTCGGCCCAGGTTCGAGGATCGCGCCGAGGTAAGCGGAGAAACTGAACAGCGGTCCGGGCACCGCCTGGGCCGCGCCGTAGCCGGCGAGGAAGTCGCCGTGGCTGACCCAGCCGGGATCGACGACCTGGGTCTCGAGCAGCGGGAGCACGACGTGACCGCCGCCGAAGACCAGCGCCCCTGCTCGATAGAACGCGTCGAAGACGGCGACCCCCGGCGCTCGCACAGCGGCCGCGAGAATCGGCAAGCCGACGAGCAGCGTCGCGAAGAGGCTTAGCGCCACAACGCCTGCGGGCCTCGAGACCGGGAACCGCATCGAACTCGTGGGCTCCGGAATCGCCGCGCGGCAGAAGATTAGCCCTGCGATAACCCCGAGTACGATCGCCCCGACCTGTCCGAACACCCCGCCCGCCAACACGACGAGCGCTATGGCCACGACAGCGATGGCCGCTCGCTGGCGATCCGGGATGAGGGTGCGCGCCATCCCGAGAACAGCCTGCGCAACGACGGCGACGGCCACGACCTTGAGACCCGCGAGGACTCCCGCCCCGATTGGCCCGGAAACCCAGGCGGCGCCGAAGGCGAAGGCGACCAGCAGAATCGCCGACGGCAGGGTGAAGGCGAGGAAGGCCACGATCGCACCAAGTGGCCCGGCCCGCAACAGCCCCATCGCGACCCCGACCTGGCTGGATGCCGGTCCCGGCAGAAACTGACTCAATGCGACGAGGTCGCCGTAACCTTTCTCGTCGATCCACTTGCGCTTCTCGACCAGTTCGGCGCGGAAGTAGCCGAGGTGCGCGATTGGACCGCCGAACGAGGTGAGCCCGAGCTTCAGAAAGGTCGCCGCAACCTCACCGACCTCGCCTCGCGGCGCAGCGGGGGGTTCGGTCGACGTCTCGGTCACGCGGGCATCGTACCGAGACGACGTGAACGCGTTGCCTAGCGACCGCCAGCCAGCATGGGCAGCACCAGGAACAGGGCGACGAAAGCGAACGGTGCGATAAACGCCGCGATCACCGCCCAGGAGCGGCCTCCGCGCAACGTCGATCCGGCGGCAGCGACGACATCGAGCGAACGGTTGCCGACGCGGGCGTCGCTGTAGTGCTCGGCTTGCTCGCGGAAGTCCCGCGCGACCTCCACGAGGTGGAAGGCGCGTTCGTAGTCGCTCGCATCAGACACGGCGAAAGGGCGCCTCAGGGTGAACAGCAGCCAGTCTCCGGCGGTCTCGGCAGTCCACCCTGCGGCTCCGTCGATCATCGCCGCCATGACGTCGGGGGTCATGATCTGGAGGGCATCGCGCTCGTAGCCGGTCGGGCAATAGAGCGTGAAATGGCGATCCCAATCGCCCTCAAGCGACAAAACCTGGGTCGTGTCCGCGACCCTAATCGAGCCGCCCGGCGCACGAGACTGAAGGAGGATCGCGGGCAAGGTGCGCGGCAGGCGCACCGCCAGGTAGCCGATCACGTAGTCGGCGATGCCCCGATTTCCTCCGCCGTAGTCAGCGCGCCAATGGAAGTCACCAACCTCAAACGCTGCCGGAGCCGTGGGATCGAAATCTGCAGGGCGAAGCCGAGACCGCACGCGCCGATCAAGGATCTTCATGCTCGGGGTCGGTTCGATGATGGAGACCGGAATGTCGGTCGATTCCGCTTCGAGGCGAAGTCCGTTCGCGGCGGCGAACGCTGGCAGACGGGGAACCATCACAACGCTCCTGACCCCGTACCGGCGGCGGCGGTAGAGCGTCCGAATGATCGCGCCGGCGATGAGCGCAATCGCGATCAGCGCGAGAATCAGGTACATGGTCGCCGTCACGGGGCGCCCCGCCGCGGACGACGAAACGGCCATCCAAGTCCCGATCCCTAGCGCGAAAGCCCCCAGCACACCGATCAGAACGTTCGCAACATAGGTTGCGAATGACCCTGCGGGCATCCGCAAGAAGGTGCGCTCATCGGGGCGAGGCGGGGCGGTCAGCGCGCTGAAGTCCATTCGCACATCTTCGCGTGAATGCCACCGGGGTGGTTCGATAGGTCGTGATGACCGACGACACCGACCACGACCATCCGGAGCTGCGGGACTACGTTCCCGGCGACGGTAAGCCGTTGCGCCATCCCATGACGGTGCGGGTGATGCGGATCGTCATCGTCCTCGGGATCTTCGGGCTCATCGCTCCGACCGTTTACACGACTATCGGGTTGCAGGTGCACACCGCCAATTCGGTCTGTTCGCGCATCGTGACGGGCTCAAATGTCGGCGCCGTTCCGGTCGCGCGATTCGAACTGATGGGCGCAGTCGGGCCGTCGTGGTACTGCTACGCGCGCACCTTCGACGGCCACGAGGTGCTCGTGCGCTCCCTGGGTCTCATCCCGGGCTGATCCTCACCGCACCGGGCACGCGCCCAGGTTGAGCCCGAAAACCTGTGTTACCGTCCCCCTCGCAATGTTCTCCGTCTCACCGTTCCACAGCCGCCGCGCCCTAGGGGCGACGGCTGGTTCGTTCATCCTGGTCACCGGTATCGCGATGGCGCCCCTCGCCGTACCCCCTTCGCTTGCCGATGCACGCGCCAG
>JBDTNW010000166.1:0-4487 GCA_039933575.1 Pseudolysinimonas sp.
TCAGTATTCCGGTTACTGCGTTCTAAAGAAGTGTTACTTGACGTCCGCGAGTGACGCGTTGATCTGCTTGAGCATCGACTCGGGCAGCGGGGCGGCGCCAGCGTTCTTCGCGGCGACCTGCTGGCCGGTGGTGCTCGCAATGAACCCAAGGTAAGCCTTCGTGAGCTCGGCCTTGGCCGGGTCAGCGAAGGTCTTGCAGAGGATTGCGTACGAGAGCAGCGGTACCGGGTAGTCGGTTGCGGCGAGCTTCGAGTAGTCGAACGAGATCGACAGGTCACCGGCGACACCGTTGCTCTTCACTGTCGCGATGTTCGCGAGAGTGCTCGAGACGGCTTCAGGCGTGTAGGCAACGCCGTTGACGTTCGCGACGGTCAGTGCTTTACCGTTCGAGTCCTTCGCGGCGCTGTGGTCGACGTAGCCGATCGCACCGGCGGTCGAGCCGATGGTTCCGGCCACCGCCGAGCCACCCTTCTGAGCCGAAACACCGGCCGTGATCGGCCAGGTTCCACCAGCCGGGTAGGGCCAGTCGGTGCCGGCCGTGCCCACCAGGAACTTGGTGAAGTTGCTCGCGGTGCCCGAGCTGTCGGAGCGCACGACCGTGGTGATCGGGCCGGCCGGAAGGGCCTTGCCGCCGTTGTCGGCGGCGATTGCCGGGTCGCTCCAGTCGGTGATCTGCAGGTTGAAGATCTTCGCGATCGTGGCCGACGACAGGTTGAGGTCGGTCACGCCGGAGACGTTGTACGCGACTGACACACCGTCAAGGTAGATCGGCAGGTCGATAGCACCATCGGCGCCACAGGTCGTTGCGGCAGACGTCGTCTCGTCGGCCGAGAGCGGAGCGTCCGATCCGGCGAAGTCGTACTCGCCCGCGATGAACTTGGTACGGCCGCCGCCGGAGCCCTGCGACTTGTCGTACTCGAACGTCAGGGTGGCGCCGAGGCCCTTGAACGCTGCCGTCCAGGCCGACTCCGCGTTGCCCTGCGCGCTGGATCCACCGGCGCTGAGCGTTCCGGAGAAGGCGCTGAAGTCGAGTGGAGTCTCGGTGGGGGTGGGGGTGCCGCCGCCACCGGCGGTCGAGCATCCGGCGAGCGCAAGCGCGCCAACGATTGCGATGGCAGCGATGCTGCCAGTACGCGTGATCTTCACTGTGTGTGTTCCCTTCGGGAATTTTGATGTGTCGTTACAGGACGAGCCCGTGAAGGCCCATCCCGACGGTAAGAACGCCGTGTGACCACCCTTTGGGTGGACGGTGAACGCGAGGTTAACGACGGCCGAACGGCCTGCGCGCCGACCGGCGAGAAAGCTCGAAGGTTAGACCGCAGGACCGTGGATCTCGACCGCAACGATGCCGCTCGCGGGGTCATCGACCGGGATGTGCAACACCGCATATTCGCCGGTCGCTAAAGCGGAGGCACGCTGAAGTCGGGCGCTGTCGGGCGTCCCCGTCGCACGGGCAACCGAATCGATGATCTGGGGCAAGACCGGTCCGTGGCTGCAGAGCACCGCAGTCACGCCGTCGCGCAGTCGCTTCTCAATGACCTTGCGTACCGCTGCGCCATCGGAGGCAAAGGCCTCCTGGCTAATCTCACCCTTTTGCACGACTTCGAGGCCCGTGATCCTGGCGGTGGGAGCGATCGTGGTGACGCAACGAACTGCCGTCGAGGAGATCAGGTTCGCGGGACGGAACGCCGCGATGGCGGGAGCGACGCTGAGCGCCTGCGTCTCGCCGCGGGGGAGCAGCGGGCGGGTGGCATCCGGTCCGCTCCAGGTTTCGGGTGGCGTCGCTTTGCCATGCCGAAGGGCGATAATCGCGAACGTCCGGGCGCGGCCTTGAGCCGCGAGGTCAGCGAAACGATCAACGATGTCGACGTCGTGCGGGTAGCTGAGGCGGATGCGCGCCTCCTTGATGCTCATCCAGGTGAGCTGCTCGATCTCGTCGTTTGCGATGAACGTGGAGTTCGCGATGGCGAGCGAGTCGACCTCGGCAGCCCAGTAGTAGACGACCTTCGATCGTCCGTTCGGCAGGTCGTACTCAACAACGCCGAGCGGCACTCCGAGTCCGACGACCAGCCCGGTCTCTTCGGCGATCTCGCGCACGGCGGTTTCGGGCAGCGTCTCGCCCGGATCCAACTTGCCCTTCGGGAGCGAGACATCTTTGTGCTGAGTGCGATGCACGACGAGGATGCGGAGTTTGCCCGTACCCGTGATTTTCCAGCAGACCGCTCCTGCCGCCAGAACCGGGTCAGCGCCGCGCTGAGGCTCTCGAAGCGTCACCGTGCGGCTGTTCCGTGGGTGGCGGGGCGCTTGCGCGCGCCTATCTGCCGCATCAGCTCATTCTGTAGATCAAGCAGCGGCTCGCCGGAGTCATCCCGATCGTGGCGTGTCCAGTGTCCGTCGTTGCCGAGCCACCACGACGTCGTCGTCTCGGCCATCGCGAGGTCGAACAGTTGCTGAAGTTCGTCGAGGTGCTCGGGCCGGGTGAGCCGCACGAGTGCTTCGACCCGACGGTCGAGGTTGCGGTGCATCATGTCGGCGCTGCCGATGAAGACCTGCGGGTCGCCGTCGTTTTCGAAGCGGAAGATGCGCGAGTGTTCGAGGTAGCGCCCCAAAATGCTGCGGACCCGGATGTTCTCGGAGAGTCCTTCGACACCCGGCTTGAGTGAGCAGATGCCACGAACCCAGACCTCGATCGGCACACCGGCCTGACTTGCTCGGTAGAGAGCGTCGATGATCGACTCGTCGACCATCGAGTTCGCCTTGATGCGGATGCCGCTGGGCTTACCAGCGTGCGCGTTCTCGGCCTCGGTGGCGATCCGTTTGATCAGGCCCTTGCGCAGATGCAGCGGCGCGACCAGAAGCCGCTTGAACTTCTTCTCAATCGCGTAGCCCGAGAGTTCGTTGAACAGCCGGGTGAGGTCTTTGCCCACGGTGTCGTCGGCGGTGAGCAGGCCGAGGTCTTCGTAGATGCGGCTGGTCTTGGGGTTGTAGTTGCCGGTGCCGATGTGGCTGTAATGAACGAGTTTGCCGCCCTCTTGCCGCACGACGAGAGCGAGTTTGCTGTGCGTCTTGAGGCCGACGAGTCCGTAGACGACGTGAACGCCGGCGCGTTCGAGTTTGCGGGCCCAGCCGATGTTGGCCTGCTCGTCGAAACGCGCCTTGATTTCAACGAGCGCCAGAACAGCCTTGCCCGCTTCGGCGGCGTCGATGAGCGCTTCGACAATCGGGCTGTCTCCACTGGTGCGATACAGCGTCTGTTTGATAGCGAGCACGTTCGGGTCGGCTGCCGCTTGCTCGAGAAAGGCCTGCACGCTGGTCGCGAACGACTCATAGGGGTGGTGCAGCAGGATGTCGCCGCGCGAGATGGAGGCGAAGACATCCGGCTTCTCGGTCGGATCGGTCGGCAACAGGCTCACGCTCGTCGTCGGAACATGCCGCGCGTATTTGAGACTCGGACGATCGAGTCGCATCAGCTCGAACAGGCCCATGAGGTCGAGTGGCGCGGGAAGGCGGTAGACCTCCTGCTCGGTGATCTGCAACTCCGACATGAGCAGCGCGAGGGTGGTCTCGTCCATGTCGTCGGTGATCTCGAGCCGAATGGGCGGCCCGAAGCGACGGCGCTGCAGTTCTTTCTCCAGCGCCATGAGGAGGTTCTCGGCGTCATCCTCTTCGACCTCGAGGTCTTCGTTGCGCGTCACCCGGAACTCGTGATGCTCCAACACCTCCATGCCCGGGAAGAGTTCGTCGAGGTGGTTAGAGATCAAGTCTTCGAGCGGGATGTAGCGCACCGTGCCGCGGGCGTCATCCGGCAGCTTCACGAAACGTGGGAGGTTGGTCGGCACCTTGAGGCGCGCAAACTCCTCCTTACCGTTCTTCGGGTTGCGTACTCGAATCGAAAGGTTGAGCGAGAGCCCCGAGATGTAGGGGAAAGGATGCGCGGGGTCGACAGCGAGCGGCATCAGCACCGGAAAGATTTGCCCCGAGAAGATCTCGTCGAGGCTCGCCCGATCGTTGTCGTCGAGATCACTCCAGGTCTCGACGTGGATGTCGGCGGCATCGAGCGCGGGCTTCACCATGACGCGGAAAGCCTGGGCGTGCCGCTCTTGAAGGTCGTGGGCGCGTGCCGAGATGTCGTTCAGCACGTCGATCGGGGACCGGCCGACGTTCGTCGGAACGGCAATCCCGGTGGCGATTCGACGCTTAAGGCCGGCCACGCGCACCATGAAAAACTCGTCGAGATTGCTCGCGAAGATCGCCAGAAAGTTTGCGCGCTCCAACAGCGGAAGCGATTCGTCTTCGGCAAGTTCGAGCACACGCTTGTTGAAACCGAGCCAGCTCAACTCGCGGTCAAGAAAACGATCGCCCCGTAATTCGGTGTTGTCAATGAACAGCGGTTCGGCGTCGTAATCGTCGAGCAAGTCGGCGGCGATCGTGGCGTCGCCGAGGGGGCTGTCCTCCATCGCTCCATCATGTCAGCCGCGCGTGAATGG
>JBDTNW010000167.1:0-4484 GCA_039933575.1 Pseudolysinimonas sp.
ACGGCAACCCGAACGTCGTCGGCAAGGATCCCGACCTCGACATCGACACCGTGTCTTTCGTGGATGCCGATGCCGCGTCAGCCCGCGGAGCTCGCGCGTTCATCACGCGTCACCAGTCGAAGCTGTTCTTCTTTCTTCTCGCCTTCGAGGGCATCAACCTGCACGTCAAGTCGTTCCTCCACGCGTTCGGCAAGGGCAAGGTCGACGGTCGCGCCTACGAGATCTCCCTCCTCGTCGTGCGGATGGCAATCGTCGTCGGAGCGGTCTTCCTGTTCCTACCGCTCGGGATGGCGTTCGCCTTCCTCGGCGTGCAGCTCGTGGTCTTCGGCCTCTACATGGGTCTCTCGTTCGCGCCCAACCACATCGGCATGACGATGTTCACGATCGATGCCAAGCCGGACTTCCTGCGCAAGCAGGTGCTCTCGTCGCGCAACATCCGGGGCGGGATGCCGATGACGGCGTTGATGGGCGGGCTGAACTACCAGATCGAACACCACCTCTTCCCGAGCATGGCCCGCCCACAACTGGCAGCGGCCCGACGGCTCGTGCGTGAAACCTGCGCCCGCGACGGCATCGCTTATACGGAGACGACTCTCGTCGAGGCATACAAGGTCGTTCTCACCTACATGAAGACCGTCGGCCGCAGCGCGCCACGCGTCTTCGAGTGCCCCGTCGTGATGGAGTATGGCCGGCTTTGACTGATTTGATTCACTTTGAATCAAATCAGTGCATACTGGTGAAGTGAAGACGCACCACCACGCCGACCCGTCGGCGGTCGCAGAGCTCGCACTGAGACTTCTCGACGACGGCGACACCGCAGGAGCTCGGCGACTCATTGAGGGGCTCGCACGGGGGACTGGGAACACGACTGCGACGGCGCCCGACGAGGCGATCGACCGACGCATCCCGCAGATGGCGGCTGTTTTGGTCCTCGGTTCCGGGGTCTCCACTCACTGCGGCTTCGGATCTTGGGCTTGGCCGGTTCGATCAACCGAGGTTGCCGAGACATCATCGCCAACCTGCCAGCATTGCGATCTCGACGCGGCACGCGCAATCCTTCGCGGCGGCTCCGCACTTGTCGATCGAATGATGCTCGGCACGAGCGGGCTCGTCATCCTTCAGGATTGCTCTGACCCTTCACTGCCTTTCCCTAGCGTTGAGACGAACAGATCTGCCGCTCGTCAGCTGTTGACCTGGATGCGCGCGGAACGATCGATGAATGAAAAGGTCTACCACCGCGTCCTTTGGGCAGCCCGCCAAACCGGATTGCCGCAGCGGGAAATTGCGCAACTCATCGAACAGCCCCAAACGATGATCTTCCGCAAGTTGAAGGCCGTCGACGATGACCCGACGCTGCTGGCCATCGGGCCTCTGGAACTCCACGACGCGATGCAGGCGGGTCGCATTAATCGCGAAGCGTTCTTGACACTTCTAGCCGCCTATCCATATCGCGACGGCACTCTTGTTGAGCCAGACACGGACTGGAGCTACCTACCAGGATCGTGGGATCAGCTGACGCAACTTGCTCTAGAAGGTGCGATCACCCGGGAAGAGTTTGACGCGATTGTGGACTCAGCTACTTCGATGGTGCCGGAGCGGTGAGCGGCCCACTTCGTGCCGCCGTAGCGCACGAACTCGAGCGGATGTGCGCCCCCGGAGGAGCACTCGATCCGCTTGGCCCGCGATCGAGCGTCGCCGGTGACCGCGCTGTCGTGATGCGACGAGCTCTCGATGTAGCGACGGAATTTCTTGCACTTCAGACTCACGTTGAGGTCGGCGGCCTGATGGCAATCGTGACGGCGGGGCCACCCGGTGCAGGAAAGAGCACATGGCTCGAGCACGAAGGCCGAGTTAACGGCTACCGCGTCATAGACCCCGACGTCATCAAAGATGCGCTCCTGCGGTCTCTCGCGACCCACGGTGACTTCGACGATCTGTACCGGCACCTTTTGCCAGATGGCGCGCCAATTCGCCCGCGCGAGCTCGCCGGGCTCGTCCACGCCGAGTCGGTAGCGATCAGTCATACCATCCTTCAGACCAGCCTGAAGCGCGGAGAGAACATCGCCATTCAAGGGACGCTCGGCTGGACGGAGCAGCCGAACCGGATCCTCCACGACGCCGACACTCATGGCTACGCAAACCTCACCATCGTCGACGTCGAGGTCGATCGAGAGACCGCATTGGCACGATCACTCGAAAGATGGTGGGTGGGTCGAATCAACGCGAACGACCCTCTAGGCGGACGATTCGTTCCGCGCCGCGTGATCAATGGGCTGTTCACCGACCAGGGGCCGAGCATCTGCCAAGCGAATGCGTTGTACCTCTTCGAACGCTCGGCACTCGAATCGACCACCCTCGTCACGATCGACGGTGCGACCTTGAGCGAAAGCGTTCGACACAAGATCGACGGTGAAGAGGTCCCCGCTTCGGTCGACCGCACCCGAACCTCTTAGGGGCGATGAATCGTCTTCGGCGACGATGTTGAGCAGCCGTCGACCTGAGATTTTCACCTCAGATAGCTGCGATCGTCTTACGCACCACGTTCTTGCGCAGACCGAGCGGGCGGATGTAGTCGAATCCGGCCTTCTCGAACATCTCGCGGGTGCCATTGTGCAGGAACGACGACGACGTCTTCTTTCCTTCCACCAGGGTGTTCGGATAACTCTCTACGACTCCCCCACCCGCGGCAGCAATGAGGTCGAGCGCACCCTGCAGCGCCTCATACGCGACGCCCGCGCGCCGGTGGTCGCGATCGACGAAGAAGCACGTGATGCGGTAGGTCGCCGGATCGATGCCCGAGGCATCCCGTTCCTTGCGGTGGTAGATGTTGGGCAGCTCGACCGGTGAACCGTATTCGGCCCAGCCGATCACGGTGTCGTCCTCGAAGACGAGAGCGGCGTGCGCGATGCCGAGTTCGACCATCCGCTTCTTGAAGCCGGGTCCGCCGAGCTCCTTCTTGTGGTCATCCGCGGTGTCTTCGTGGAAGTAGGTGCACCAGCAACCACCCCACACGCCGTTGTGCTTTTCGATGAGGGCCGCGTAGGCGTCCCAGGTGTCGAGCGTCAGCGCTTTGATGGTGTGGTCGCCCATGCGACCTTTGTACGCGCTACCGCCGACTTCGCGGGCAATCAGCGCAGAAATCCCCGGATGTCGTCGAGCACGTTGGCATCCCGAAGCACGCCGTTGTGCCCGAGCCCGTCGGTGAGGATGACCCGGGTCGGCCCGTTGTGCGCCTCGGCAATCAACCCAGCCTGAGAGGCATCAACCATGCGGTCGCCCCGATCATGAACAAGCAGCAACGGCGTATGGATGTCGGCGGGGTCGAGCTCCGCGACGAACCGGCGCCACACATCCGGTTCTCCCGGGAAGGTGCGGCGTTCGATCCGCGTGCGAAGCCCGCGCTTGACCCGCGACGAGAGGGCCGCCTGCCGCGAGAACTGGTCGACGAGTTGGTTGGCGTCGTACATGCCGGCGATGCCGACGATCCGTCCCACGGGTACCCCCTCGCGCGCGGCCAGGAACGTCGCGAGAACCCCGAACGAGTGCGCAACGATCGCGACGAACCCGCGGGGTGGCGAGAGCCGGCGGATGATCTCCGAGTAGTCGAGGATCGTGGTCGCGGTACCGGTGGAGTCGCCGTTGCCCGGAGCGTCGAACGACACGATGGTGCGACCGGGCGACTCAAGCGCACGCACCAGCGAGCTGAACCGCGATGCCCGACTGCGCCAGCCGTGAACGAGGAGCACGACCTCGGGTCCGGATCCCCAGGTGTACGTGACGACGCGTTTGCCGTCGACCAGCAGTTCTCCGCGCACCGCCCGGGCGTGCATGTCGACATCGCGGGAATGCACCGGCAGCGGTCGGCCCAGGTCGCCCCAGATTCGGTGGGCGACCTGAGCGGCGAGGGGCGGCGCGACGGTGCCGAGTGCCCGCATCCCGCCCCGCACGAGAGTTGTCGCGATTGCCTGTGTTGTGACTGCCATCAAGCCTCCGATTAGCGTACGATCGTTCGTATTCAATCCGATCGATCGCGATTCGGCAAGGTGGGTTTCATGAGCACGACGATGGATGGCCGCCGCGTCCGTGGTGACACGTCGCGTCAGGCGGTCATGCGGGTCGCCGTCGACGAAGCATCGGTGAGCGGTCTCGACGGTCTGTCGATCGGAGGCCTCGCCGCCTCGGTCTCGCGCAGCAAGGCCGGGATCGCCGGACTCTTCGGCTCGAAAGAAGAGCTCCAACTCGCCACGATCGCGGCAGCAGCCGAGGTTTTCACCGAAAGTGTCATCGCACCTGCGCTGGCCGAACCCGCAGGGCTTCCGCGCCTTCGCGCCCTCGTCGACGGCTGGATCGCCTACAGCCAGAGCCGCGTGTTCGCGGGAGGCTGCTTCTTCGCCCGTGCGGCCGCCGAATACAGGTCGCGCCCCGGGCCCCTGCGCGACGCGGTCGCCGACTTCATGCGCCGATGGAACTCGTTCATCAGCGGG
>JBDTNW010000168.1:0-4478 GCA_039933575.1 Pseudolysinimonas sp.
GAAGGCGGGCGGCGAGGGTCGTCTCTTCGGGTCGGTCAAGACCTCTGACATCGCGGATGCGGTGGCCGCGGCCGGGCTCGGCGCACTCGACAAGCACACGATCGAGATCTCGACCGCTGTGAAGTCGGTCGGTCGGTACGACGCGACGGTTCGCCTCCGCAGCGACGTCATCGCGGCGCTTTCGTTCGACGTGGTGGCTGCCAAGTAGCACCGATTTACGAACGGCGCACCTCACAATGGGGTGCGCCGTTCGTCGTGCCCGAGGGACAAACGGGCACCTCTGAGCCCTCGGCGTACGACGTTTCGTCCACAGGCGACTTGTCAACCCCTCAACCCTCAAGCATCGCTCCAACCCAGTTTGCACACGCCGCATGTGGAAACACAAAACCCTGCTCAACGGCATGTTTTCCGACAAAATCCGGGAATTGTCCACAACTCTCTCCACAACTTCTTCACACGGCACACGGCGTTTCTCGCGACTTGCGCACAGCGTCATCCACAGGGCGGGTTGTCCCCCCAGGCGAGTCCTCCTTAGCCTGAGCGAGCGCTTCCCGTCGATTCGGGGCAACACGGTCGCCGGCCGGTGCGGGGTGTCGGATGGCGATGTCGGCGCACGCGCCTAATCTGACCCGCAGGAGGTCCTTTCATGTCGATCGCCCATCTGGGACTCGCCGCGGACCGCGGTTCGGGTGACCAGCGAGCCCCGGGCGAGGGCTGGCAGGGTGAGCGCACTCCGCCCCACGACCTGCTCGCCGAACAGAGCACTCTCGGCGGCATGATGCTGAGCAAAGACGCTGTCGCGGACGTCATTGAGGTGGTGCGCGGCCTCGACTTCTACATGCCTAAGCACGAGGTCGTCTACGAGGCGATTCTCACCCTTTACTCCCACGGTGAACCGACCGACGTCATCGCTGTCACCGATGAATTGACCAAGACCGGGCTGCTCGGCCGCGCCGGCGGTGCCGAGTATCTCCACACGCTCACCGGCCTGGTACCTACCGCTGCTAACGCTGGCTATTACGCGTCGATCGTCGCCGAGAAAGCCGTGCTTCGTCGTTTGGTCGAGGCCGGCACACGCATCGTGCAGATGGGCTACGCGAGCGAGGGCGAAGTCACCGACCTCGTCAACAACGCTCAGGCTGAGATCTACGGCGTCACCGGCGGCACCGAGGCCGAAGACTACGTCCCGCTCGTTCAGGCGATCGACACCGCAGTCGAAGAGATCGAGTTGGCGCGCGGTCGCGACGGTGAACTCGCGGGCGTGCCGACAGGGTTTAGTGAGCTGGATGAACTCACCAATGGGTTGCACGGCGGTCAACTGATCATCGTCGGAGCCCGACCTGGCGTCGGCAAGTCGACCCTCGCGCTCGACTTTGCCCGAACCGCCGCGGTGAAGCATCAGATGCCGGTGCTGTTCTTCTCGCTCGAAATGGGCCGGAGTGAGATCGCGACCCGTCTACTCTCCGCGGAGTCCAGCATCCCGATGCACGTTCTGCGTAAGGGCAACATGGACGAACGCGACTGGACTCGACTGGCGAGCGTTCGGGGCGATATCGGTGACGCCCCGCTCTACATCGACGACAGTCCGAATATGACGCTCGTCGAGATCCGCGCCAAATGTCGGCGGCTCAGCCAGCGCGTTGGGCTCAAGATGGTGGTCGTCGACTACCTGCAGCTGATGACCTCGGGCAAGAAGGTCGAATCGCGCCAGCAGGAGGTCAGCGAATTCTCGCGGGCTTTCAAGTTGCTCGCCAAAGAGCTGCAGGTGCCGATCATCGCGCTCGCTCAGCTCAACCGTGGCCCCGAACAGCGCGCCGACAAGAAGCCCGCCCTCTCCGACCTCCGCGAGTCGGGGTCGCTCGAGCAAGACGCCGACATCGTGATCCTGCTGCACAGAGAAGACGCCTACGAGCGCGATCACCCGCGCGCCGGCGAGGCCGACCTCATCGTGGCGAAGCACCGAAACGGACGCACCGACACCATCGAGGTCGCGTTCCAGGGGATGTACTCGCGCTTTGCCGAGATGCCTCGCACGTAGTCCGCAGCAGGCTGGGCCTCCACAGCGAGAGACGCAGCTCCTCCCACGTAGAGTGGTCGGCGTGGTAGCAGCCTGGATCCCCCAGCTTTCGCGCGGAATCCTGGCGCTCGCCCTCGGCCTCGTCATCACTTTGACGCTCGATCACGCTCCGACATTTGGCCTCGTCACCTTCGGAGTCTTCGCCGCCTTGACCGGTGCGGTCCTGGTGGTCGGAACGCTGCGGGGTGCCTACGCCGGGCGGATGAGCGCAGCCTTCCTCGCGCAGGGGGCGATCAGCGTGGCCGCGGGCGTCGTGTCGCTCGCTCTCGCTCCGACCGGTACCACGGTCATTTTTGCCGTCGCGGTCGGCCTCTGGGCTGTCGTGGCCGGGATGCTCGAGACCGTCAGTGGCATGCTGTCTCGGGGTCGCTTGCTGATCGCTCGGGACTGGATCATCGCCGGAGTCCTGACCGCCGTTCTGGGCGCCATCGCCCTGCTCGTGCCGCCCGATTTCGTTCAGGCCTTCTCGGGGCAGAAGGGGGTCTCGGGAACGCTCACCGCATCCGTCATTCTGATCGGGATCGTGGGTGCCTGGGCTATTCTGGTGGGCGTGCTGCAGACGATCTCTGCGGTAACTCTCCGCACCGCACGCGCTCCCAGAACGGTGGCGTCATGACCCAGCCAAGCAACCGCGACCCGAACAGCCCCGCGCCGTCGCGCCGGGACCGCACTCGACCGGCCGAGATTCTCGGTCTCGCCGCGGTGTTTGCGCTCTTCGTCGGAGGGGGCGTGTTCTTCTCCACCCGCGAGTTCGTGCTCGCGCTCGAGTTCGCAGGCGGCACCTTCGTGGTGTCGATCGTCATCCTCGCGACCCTGCTGCTGGCGATCTCGAAACCCGAGCCACCTGACGGCGACGAATCGGACCGCTCGGGGCACTAGCCCAAGGTGCCGACGAGCCGTCAGCCCTGCGCTATCCCGTCAACCATCTCGTCAGCGAGCCCAATGTAGGTGCCGGGGGTGAGAGCGAGCAGACGAGCCTTGGCCTCGGCGCCGATGTCGAGTGCGCCGACGAACTCCCGCAGGTCGTCGCCCGTGATCCGCTTGCCGCGGGTGAGATCTTTGAGTACCGCGTAGGGGTCGGCGATCGAACTGCGCCCCGCCGTGACTTCGGCCCGAATCACGGTCTGCACTGCCTCCGACAGCACCTCCCAGTTCGCCTCGAGATCGGCGGCAAGGGCGGGATGCGAGACCGATACCTCGGTCAGGCCGCGGGCGATGTTGTCGAGCGCGAGCAGGGAGTGACCCAGGGCGACGCCGACGTTGCGTTGAGTCGTGGAATCGGTGAGGTCGCGCTGGAGGCGGCTCGTGACGAGGGTCGCGGCGAGCGAGTCGAGCAGCGCGGCGGCGAGTTCGAGGTTCGCCTCAGCGTTCTCGAACCGGATCGGGTTCACCTTGTGGGGCATCGTTGACGATCCGGTGGCGCCGGCCTGAAGAATCTGGGTGAGGTACCCGATCGAGATGTAGGTCCAGACATCGGTGCAGAGGTTGTGCAGGATGCGACCGGCGTGAGCGATCGCCGTGTACAACTCGGCCTGCCAGTCGTGTGACTCGATTTGCGTGGTGAGCGGGTTCCAGCCGAGGCCGAGACCGGTGACGAATTCACGGGAGAGTGCTGGCCAGTCGGCGTCGGGGTCGGCGACGACATGGGCTGAGAACGTGCCGGTCGCGCCACTGAACTTGCCGAGGTACTCGACGGCCTCGATCCGCGTGATCACGCGTTCGAGCCGGGAGACGAAGACCGCCATCTCTTTTCCGAACGTGGTCGGCGTCGCAGGCTGGCCGTGCGTTCGCGCGAGCATCGGGGTCGCGCGCTCGGTGACGGCGAGTTCGCGCAACGCGGCCACGACATCCAGCAACCGCGGCAGCCAGACGCCGGTCACGGCCGCCCGGATGGTGAGCGCGTAGGACAGGTTGTTGACGTCTTCACTCGTGCAGGCGAAGTGGGTGAGTTCGGCAATGCCGTTCAGGCCCAGATCGATGAGCTTGCGGCGCACCAGGTACTCGACGGCCTTGACGTCATGGCGGGTAGTCGCTTCGAGAGTCGCGAGTTCGGCGATCTCGTCAGCACCGAACTCGGCCGCAAACTGGCGCAGCTCACGGTGCTGCTCCTCGTCGAGAGGAACCGAGCCGAACATCCCGCGGTCGGTGAGAAACAGCAACCATTCGACTTCGACACGCACGCGGGCACGGTTGAGGCCGGCCTCGGAGAGGTGTTCGCTCAACTCTCCGACGACAGCGCGGTAGCGACCGTCGAGTGGACTAAGAGGTTGCGGGGGCAGCGGGCTCATGAGACTCCCTGTCTGAGGACGGGTTCGAGCTGGCGGAACAGGGCCACGCTCGCTCGTTCGATTGTGGCCAAGACCGTGTCGAAGAGGGCGGCATCCGAATAGTACGGGTCGGG
>JBDTNW010000169.1:0-4437 GCA_039933575.1 Pseudolysinimonas sp.
CCGATCGACCGGTCGATGAACTCGTTCGTCACGAAGTCGTCGGGCTGAATTCTCGACGGAATGCTGACGCCAGCCTTGACGAGCAGGGGCCGCGCGTCATCGATGAGTCCTCGAACGCGTCCGATGTCGAGATCGCCAACAGTGTCGTCGCGGCCGTTCCCCACAAATCGTTCGGAACGCAACAGCAGTTCCGCCTGCGCCGCGACGTCGGCCGGGTACCGGTCGTCGCCGTACGCAGCGGCCAGGTCGACGATGAGAGCGGTCGTCGCGTCGGGGTTGTTGACGTACCCGATCAGCGACTTCTGAAATAGCGGTACCAGTTCACGCAGGCAGTCCGCGTACCGCACGATCGTCTCGCGCCGTGCCGAAAGCACCCCAGCATCGCGGGTGTAACCGACATCGTCGGCGAACTGCGAACCGATCGCGTCGGGGTAGGCATCGGGTTGAGCGAACAAGTAGGGATCGATGAGAGCGTTGCCCTGCTGGGCAACGATGCCGCCGGCTTGAGTGAAGGTGGCAAGGCTCACGGGGCCGACAGTGACCTGATCCTCGCGAAGCAGCTTTTTGCCGAGCAGGTAGTCGTCGAACAGGGTCGGCTCGGCCGCGACGACAGGAACGACCATCGAGGCGTCCGGCGTCAGCGTCGCTCCGAGACCTCCGATGCTCGTCACGTTCGGATAGGTCTTGGAGTTCCAGTAGATGATCCGCGGGTCTTTCGCGAGGGGCGCAAACACCCCGACCGTCGGATACCGCACAACGTCGACCATTGCCTGATCGGTGTCGACCGCCGCGAGCAGCAACGACGGGTCGTCGTAGAGGGCGACGTTGCCGCTCACCCCATCGGTCGCATCCCCAGTGAGGATGGTGAGACGTACTCCGGTGTCCTGACCGTCGAAGACCAGGGGCCCGGAGACGTCGTGAGCCCCGAGCTCGTAGTGATGGGGGTCAAGCAGCCCGTACAGGAAGCCGAGTTCGACGCGCGGCATGGCATCCGTCTGAATTCGGATGTCGTCGGGGCACCCTGCGGAACGCAGGTCGAGGTGGATGCCGGCCGGCGGCGTCGTGCACGCGGCGAGCGGGAGAGCGATCGCGAAAACGATGGCGGCGCGTGAAATTTTGCGTCGTCGTGCTCCGGCCATGCTCGCCTCCTCGAATCGTCAGTCAACCTCATCTCCCGGCTTTCGCGAACATCCGCGCCGTAGGCTGAGGGGATGTCGTCGGTCGCGCTCGGGATCCCGGGGTTGCGTCGCGACTCGTCCACGGCCCCGTCGATGGAGGGTCGCCCCGACAGCGCCGAACTCGTCGACTCCTTCGGCCGCGTGGCGCGGGATCTGCGAGTGTCGATCACGTCGGCTTGCTCGCTGCGCTGCACGTACTGCATGCCCGCCGAGGGCCTCCCCGTCATCCCGACCGACGAGCTTTTGTCGGCGGAAGAAATCGCGCGCCTCGTCGGCATTGGCGCGCGCGACCTCGGCGTTCGCGAGGTGCGTTTCACCGGGGGTGAACCGCTCACCCGACCCGATCTGGTGGACATCATTCGGCTGTCGGCCGCCGCGGCTCCTGGGGTGGAGCTGTCGATGACGACGAACGGCGTCGGGCTCGACCGGCGGGCCGCTGCTCTGGCCGAGGCGGGGCTCACGCGCATCAACGTCTCGCTCGACACCATCGACCGCGAGCACTTCGCCGCAGTCACTCGCCGCGACCGGCTCCCGGCGGTGCTGCGCGGTTTGGATGCTGCCCGTGAGGCAGGACTTGGGCCGATCAAGATCAACGCCGTCGCCCTGCGTGAGACCCTGCCGGATGCCGGCGACCTGCTTGCCTGGGCACTCGAGAACGATGTGCGCCTGCGTTTCATCGAGCAGATGCCGCTCGATGCCGACGAGACCTGGCGGCGCGAGAACCTGGTCTCGGCCGCCGAGCTGCTCGCAGAGCTCGGGCCGCGGTTCACGCTCACTGAGGCAGGTCGCGAAGACCCGTCCGCCCCTGCCGAGGAGTGGTTCGTGGATGGCGGTCGCGCGACCGTCGGAATCATCGCATCCGTCACCCGCTCGTTCTGCGAAGCCTGCGACCGCACCCGGCTGACCGCCGAAGGAACCGTTCGCTCCTGCCTGTTCGGCGACGACGAGACCGACCTCCGCTCGCTGCTGCGCGACGGCTCTTCGGACGACCTGATCGCCCAGTATTGGCGGGGCGCGATGTGGAACAAACAGGCCGGCCACGGCATCAACGCCGACGACTTTCACCGCCCGGTGCGCTCGATGGGTGCCATCGGTGGCTGAGGTACTCGTTCGGTACTTCGCGGCCGCCGCCGAAGCAGCCGGATGCGAGGAAGAGCAGGTCTCAGCGACCTCCGTCGGCGAGCTGCGCGGCATCCTGCTCGAGCGGTACCCCTCGATGGCGAAGGTACTGTCGTCGGGGTCGTTCCTGGTCGACGGCGTCGTCACCCGGGACGCAACCCGCACGATCACCGCGAAGGTGGATGTGCTCCCGCCATTTTCTGGCGGCTGACGCTGCGGCTCACCAGATCGTCTGCACCGCAGGCAGACCCTCGAATACTGAATCACTCGTGATCAGCGGGGCGTTTTCGAGCATGCTCTGAGCTGCGAGCATCCGATCGAAGGGGTCCTTGTGCGCCCAGACGAGGCGACCGGCCAGCAGGGCGTGCGCGGTGGAGATCGGGAGTTCAACCGTTCCGAGGGTTGCCAGCTGGGCCTCATACGACAGGACTGTGGACTCGAGTTGCGGTAGTCGTCCGTTGCGGTACTTGGTCGCGATTTCCCATGCGCTCGCGGCTGAAACGACTAGCTCATTCCCGCGGGCGCCGATGAGTTCCCTCGCTTTGGGGGAGAGCAATGAGGGATCGGTGAGCGCCCAGATGAGTGCGTGCGTGTCGAGCAGCACTCTCACAGCGGGTTCTCCCATGCAGCGAGTTCTTCGATCGAGAGCGCCTCAAAGAACGCATCGTCGAGGTGACCGGGTGCGAAACCGAGTGCGCGCGCACCTGGATCCGCGAGGGGCAGTAGGCGAGCGATTGGCTTGCCCCCGCGAGCGATCGTGATTTCCTCGCCTCGTTCGACGCGCGCGAGAAGTTCCGAGAGTCGGGTCTTCGCATCCTGGACGTTGACTTGGTAGACCATGTTGACCAACGTTAGTTGGTCAACCTCTGAGCGGGGCATGGTGCACAGTATTCGTGTGCGGTTCGCCTCCGAGCAGTGGTTGCGCGAAGGTGCGGAAACCCCGCCGTCAGTCGAGGCGGTGGATGATCTCTTCGATCTCAGCCCCGATGGCGTTAGCGAAGGAAACTTCGCGCCCGACCTCGAGGAACCCGTTGCGTTCGAGCACCCGCGCTGATCCCGCATTGTGGGATGCCGTGCGAGCGAACAGCGGACGGGTCGGCTCAATCGTGAGAAACTCCTCGACCGCGGCGGACGCATACCCGCGGCGCCACTGAGCCGGATCGATCCAGTAGGTCAATTCGCGGTCGCCCTCCATTTCGAAACTCGCGATCGACCCGACAGCCGTGCCATCGACTTCGATGATCCGGTTGATGACCTTCTCGTTCGTGAGGTTGCGTGCGAGCCAGGCGTCGAATGCGGCACGGTCGTCGGGGTCGGGTGCGGTGAACGCCGCCTGACGAACCGCTTCGGGGTCACGCATCCATTCAAAGATGGCGTCGGCGTCGGAGGGCTCGAAGGGTCTCAGCATGAGGTCCACCCTCCCGGATGCCACTGACTCTGCAGGCTAGAGCCCGACCCATTCGGACGGGCCGTCGGCGAGGTTCTGGCGCTTCCAGATCGGCACGCGCGTCTTGATCTGTTCCACGAGTTCGGCGCAGGCGGCGAAGGCTTCGGCGCGGTGAGCGGATGCCACTACTGCCACCAGAGCCACGTCACCGATCTCGAGGTGGCCGATGCGATGGGCGGCGGCGACGCGCAACCCGTGGGCGGCGGCGACTTCGGCGCAGACGTCGGCGAGAAAACGCTCAGCATCGGGATGCGCCTGGTAGTCGAGTGACGAAACGCCGTCACCATGATCGTGGTCGCGGATGACTCCCTCGAAGACGACAACCGCCCCGTCGGCCGGAGTGCGCACCGCGGCCTCCAGCCAGGCGCGGTCGATCGGGCCGTCAATGATCAGTGCCACCGGTTCACTCATGGCCGCCCCCGTGGGCGCCGCCGCGCAGCTGATCGTGCAGGTGGGGGAGCAGTGACTCCAGCACCGCGAGCCCGTCCCGAACGCCGCCGGGGGAACCCGGGAGGTTGACCACAATCGTCGACCCCGCGACCCCGGCGAGCGCCCGGGAAAGTGCTGCCGTCGGGGTTTCTCCCCGACCTGCCGCACGGATGGCCTCGGCGACTCCCGGCAGTTCGCGGTCGAGTACGGCACGGGTCGCTTCGGGGGTGCGGTCCTGCGGATGTATCCCGGTGCCCCCGGTCG
>JBDTNW010000170.1:0-4428 GCA_039933575.1 Pseudolysinimonas sp.
CGATCTGCACGGCAAACTGTTCCAGCACTTCGTCGACTCGGAGGCCTACCGGGAACGCTTCCCGCAGTCGCCGGTGATTTGCATCAGCGTCTCGACGAGCCGGACGTACCAGAGAACCGGCAACCACCACCCGGTCCTCGGCGTCGAATACGAGCAGGACGAGTTCTCGATGACCGACGAGTACTTCGGCAAGATGGGCCTCACGGTGCGCTACTTCATGCCCCCAGGCAGCGTGGCACCGCTCGCGTTCTACTTCCGCGGCGACCTCGTGAACGACTACTCCGATCTTCAACTCGTCGGCACGATCAGCACGATGGAGACGTTCCAGAGGATCTACCGACCGGAGCTCTACAACGCGAACTCGGCGGCCCCCACGATCTACCGCCCGAGCCTCGAGCAGCAGGACTACTCGCGGACGCACATCGAGTACGACCGCGCCGAGCGCAGCCAGCTCGCGGTCACGCAGGGCGCGTACACCGAGGAGCACTTCATCACGCCCCACCGGGACGTGCTCGAGCGGTGGGCGGCCAACTACGCGGTGCCCGTCGCATGACCACCCTCCTTCCCACCTCGATCGTCGGCAGCTTGCCAAAGCCGTCGTGGCTCGCGACACCAGAGACCCTGTGGTCGCCGTGGACGTTGGAGGGTGACACCCTGGTTGAAGGCCGTCAGGATGCCCTGCGGATCGCCGTCCAAGAGCAGCGCCGGGGCGGCATCGACATCATCAGCGACGGGGAGCAGACCCGCCAACACTTCGTCACGACGTTCATCGAGCATCTCAGCGGTGTCGATTTCGAGCAGCGCGAGACGGTTCGCATCCGCAACCGATACGACGCGAGCGTGCCGACAGTGGTCGGTGCCGTCAGCCGCGAGAAGCCCGTCTTCGTCGAGGACGCCAAGTTCCTCCGCCAGCAGACCGATCAGCCGATCAAATGGGCGCTCCCGGGCCCGATGACGATGATCGACACGCTCTACGACCGCCACTACAAGAGCCGCGAGAAGCTGGCGTGGGAGTTCGCGACGATCCTCAATCAAGAGGCGAGAGAACTTGAGGCCGCAGGGGTCGACATCATCCAGTTCGACGAACCGTCGTTCAACGTCTTCTTTGACGAGATGAAGGATTGGGGCGTCGCAGCGCTGGAGCGTGCGGCAGAAGGGATGCGCGCCGAAACCGCCGTGCACATCTGTTACGGCTACGGGATCAAAGCAAACACCGACTGGAAGGCCACCCTGGGGTCGGAGTGGCGGCAGTACGAGGAGTCCTTCCCGCTCCTCCAGCAGTCGGCGATCGACATCGTGTCGCTGGAATGCCACCACTCCCATGTGCCGATGGAACTCATCGAGCTCATCCGCGGCAAGAAGGTCATGCTCGGGGCCATCGATGTGGCGAGCGAGTCGATCGAATCTCCTGATGAGGTCGCCGACACCCTCAGAAAGGCACTCGAGTTCGTCGACGCCGACAAGCTCATCCCCAGTACGAATTGCGGCATGGCTCCGTTGCCTCGGCACGTCGCGCGCGGGAAGCTCGGCGCGCTCAGCGCGGGTGCGGACATCGTGCGCCAGGAACTCACGGGGCAGGCCCGGTGAGCGTGCACTGGCACCGGCTCGAGGATGTCACCTCAGTATCCGCGAGCGGAGGACGCGTCGACGTGCTGGACAGCGGTCTCAGCGCGGATGCGTTCAAACTCGCGTTCCGGCATCACGCGGCCGGGGTCGCCGTCGTCACTGCCGATGCGGGTGACGGACCCGTCGGCATCACCGTGTCGTCAGTCTTCTCGGTCAGCGCCGAGCCGCCGTTGATGGTGTTCTCGATCTCGGGCCGTTCCTTCAGCGCTCCCACGATTCGTCGCGCCGAAACCCTCGTCGTTCACCTCCTGGACGCTCGGCAGCTGCACATCGCCCGGCTCTGCTCGACCAGCGGAATCGACAGGTTCGCGGACACGTCGATCTGGAGCCGCCTCCCCACCGGAGAGCCGCACTTCCCCGGTGTTCCGGTCTGGATCCGAGGCCGAGTGATCAATCGCATGGAGGCCGGCGACTCCACCGTGATCGCCATTCATGCGCTCGAGTCTGGCCACACCGATAACCCCGCGACGACCCCGCTCGTCTATCACAACCGAACCTGGCACGCGCTCGGTGACGCATCACGGCTCGACGACTGAATCCAGTAAGGCCTATCGCCCAGCGCGTAGCGCGGTCTGGATGGTGCGCGCGATGCGATCAGTCGCCACGAGCTTGATGCGCGTCCCGTCCTCCTCGTACTCGGTCGAGAGAACCCGGGCCTTCTGGTGGGCGAGCGCGATGATCTCGCCCCGGTCGTAGGGCACGAGGAGGTCGAGTTCGACGTCCCACTGCGGGAGGGTGTCGGAAATCCGCGCGAGCAGCTCGTCGATCCCTTCCCCCGTGCGCGCACTTACGAAAATCGCATCGGGGTCAAGCCCCCGCAGCACCATCCGCCGGTCGTCGTCGAGAAGATCGGCCTTGTTGAATACCACGATCTCCGGCAGGTCGCGGGCGCCGACGTCGCCAATGACATCCCGAACAGTCGCCAGCTGCGCGGCAGGGTCGGGATGCGCACCGTCGACCACGTGCACGATGACGTCGGAATTTCCGACTTCTTCGAGCGTCGAGCGGAACGCTTCGACGAGCTGAGTTGGCAGGCTCCGCACGAAGCCGACAGTGTCGGCGAGGGTGAACTCGCGACCGTCGGGCGTCGTGCTGCGGCGCACTGTCGGATCGAGGGTCGCGAATAACTGGTTCTGCACCAGAACGCCCGCCTGAGTCAGCCGGTTGAGCAGACTCGACTTGCCCGCGTTCGTGTAGCCGGCGATCGCGACACTCGGCACCTCGAAACGATCCCGGTTGGCGCGTTTGGCTTCTCGAGCCGGAGCAAACCCCTTGATCTGCTTGCGCAACCTCGACATCCGGTCGTGGATGCGTCGCCGATCGAGTTCGATCTTGGTCTCACCAGGACCACGGCTCCCCATGCCGTTGCCAGCGCCGACCTGACCGCCGGCCTGGCGCGACATCGACTCACCCCAGCCGCGCAAACGCGGAAGGAGGTACTCAAGTTGCGCGAGCTCCACCTGAGCTTTTCCTTCGCGGCTCTTGGCGTGCTTGCTGAAGATGTCGAGAATGACCGCCGTGCGGTCGATCACCTTCACCTTGACCCTGTCTTCGAGCGCACGTCGCTGACTCGGCGCCAGCTCGGTGTCGGCGATGACCGTGTCGGCACCGAGTTCGGCGACGATCGCCGCGAGTTCGGCGACCTTGCCCTTTCCGAAGTAGGTCGACGCGTCGGGGCGTCGGCGGCGCTGCAAGACTCCGTCGAGCACGACGGCGCCCGCTGTTTCGGCAAGGGCGGCGAGTTCACGCATTGAGTTCTCTGCGTCCTCGGTGTCGCGATCGTAAACGCCGATCAACACGACGTTCTCGATGCGCAGCTGCCGGTACTCGACCTCGGTGACATCCTGAAGCTCGGTGCTCAGCCCCGGGACTCGCCGCAGCGCCGAACGGTCGTCACGATCGAGTTGATCGCCATCGGCATCGACGTAGCCGTCGGGTTCGTCCTGGAGTGCGTCGGCTCGCCGGGAACCGAATCTGCGCACCGCGGCGCCCGGAGATTCGTCGGTCGCCAGCACCCGGTCGATGATGCGGTCTGGGTCGGTCATGGTCGTCTCACCCTAGTTCTTTGGATTCGTTCTCCCCGGTGAGACCGCATCCGGCCTCCCGAGTGGTTCTGATAGTCGGGCGTTTTCGGTAGGTTCTGTGCATGGCTGCCCCCGAGCACTACTTCTCGGCGAACCCGGGAGGGGAGCTGGTCCCCCGCACGATCTCGGCTCGGTTGGCGGGCCAAGACCTGCAGCTGACGACCGCAAGCGGCGTCTTTAGCCCAGACCGGGTGGATGTCGGCACCGGTGTGCTTCTGGCGAACGTGCCGGCACCGGCACCCGGCGGCAATCTGCTCGACCTGGGCTGCGGGTGGGGTCCGGTGGCGCTCTCACTCGCGCTCGAATCCCCGCGTGCCACGGTCTGGGCGGTCGACGTCAACGAACGCGCCCTCGAACTCGTACGGATGAATGCTTCGAAGCTCGGGATCACGAACATCACAGCCTGCCTTCCTGGCGAAGTTCCTGCTGACACCTTGTTCACCACGATCTGGTCGAATCCGCCGATTCGGGTCGGCAAGAACGAGTTGCACGGGATGCTTCTGCACTGGCTGCCGCGACTCGAACCGGGATCGGATGCCTGGCTCGTCGTGCAACGCAACCTGGGAGCCGATTCGCTCCAGCGCTGGCTACATGCCGAACTACCGAAAGACTTCGCGGTCTTGCGTGCGGCCACCAACAAGGGCTACCGCGTGCTGCGCTGCCGGCGTCGTTCCGGGGGAACATCCCCCATCGACATCATCCGGCCTTCGGCCTGATC
>JBDTNW010000171.1:0-4418 GCA_039933575.1 Pseudolysinimonas sp.
GCTACGCCCTGGCGATGGCCGCGTGGCAAGCCGTCGGAATGGTGCGCTCGCTCCTCAAACGTGAGTTCGGGCTCGATGTGCTCGCGGTCACGGCGATCGTTGCGGCGGTGCTCGTCGGTGAGTATCTCGCCGCAATCGTCGTCGTGTTGATGCTCTCGGGCGGAGTCGCCCTCGAGGACGCCGCGAGCCGCCGGGCCCAGCGCGACCTCGATGCCCTCCTGGCACGTTCGCCCCAGGTCGCGCATCTCATCGAGGACGGCGGCCTGCGCGACGTCGGCGTCAACGAGGTGCGGGTCGGCGACCTTTTGCTCCTGCGTCCCTCGGAGATTGTCCCGGTCGACGGCACCTTGGTTTCACCCGCAGGCGCATTCGACCAGTCCTCTCTGACCGGCGAGTCGATGCCGGTCGAGAAGGTGGGTGGGGATGCCGTGCTGAGCGGCTCGGTCAACGGCGTCGCGGCGCTTGAGTTGCGGGCGACGGCCACCGCTGGCGACAGTCAGTATCAGCAGATCGTCGCCCTCGTGGCACAGGCGTCGCGCAGCAAGGCCCCCGTCGTGCGTCTCGCAGACCGATACGCCGTACCCTTCACAGTCCTCTCGCTCGCGCTGGCCGCGGTCGCCTGGGCGGTGAGCGGCGAACCCGTGCGCTTCGCCGAAGTGCTCGTGCTCGCGACGCCGTGCCCGCTGCTGATCGCGGCCCCCGTTGCATTCATCGGCGGGATGAGCCGCGCCGCGCGCAACGGCATCATCGTTAAGGGCGGCGGTGTGCTCGAACAGCTCGCTCGCGCTCGCACGGCGGTGTTCGACAAGACCGGCACCCTCACTCACGGTTCGCCCGAACTCGTCGCGGTGCGTCCCGAGCACGGCTTCGGCGATGACGAGTTGCTCGGGCTCGTGGCCAGCGCCGAGCAGTACTCCTCTCATGTGCTCGCTTCGGCGTTCATTGCTGCCGCGCGAACCCGCGGTCTCGTCCTCCAGGAGGGCGGCGCAGCCGAAGAGCATGCGACCAACGGCGTGGTGGCAACCATCGACGGCCGCGATGTCGCCGTCGGCAAGTTTGCCTTCATCGCTGAGCGCGTTCCCGATGCTGGGCGCACGGCCATCGGTCCGGGGGAACTCGCTGTCTACGTAGCCGTCGGGGGAGTGTTCGCGGGTGCCCTGCTGGCCCGCGATACCGTGCGACCTGAAGCGGCCGCGATGCTCCTGCGACTGAAGGCGCTCGGCATCCGCGACACCCGGATGCTCACCGGGGATGCGCGCGAAAGTGCGGAGTTTGTCGCCGCAGAAGTGGGCATCAATAATGTGCGGGCCGAGTGCCTGCCCGCCGACAAGGTCGCAGAGGTTGCGGCCATCACCGAACGCCCGGTCGTTATGGTCGGCGATGGCGTCAACGACGCCCCCGTTCTGGCAGCCGCCGAAATCGGCATCGCGATGGGTGTGCGGGGCGCAACGGCCGCAAGCGAGTCGGCGGATGCTGTCATCCTGGTCGACGACATCTCCCGGGTTGCCGATGCCGTCGTGATCGGCAAAGACACCGTGCGGATCGCGTTGCAGAGCATCTGGCTGGGAATGATCGTGTCGGTCGCGTTGATGGTGGTGGCAATGTTCGGAGTGATCCCCGCGACCGTCGGCGCCTTCCTTCAGGAGGGGATCGACCTGGTCACGATTCTGGCCGCCCTGCGGGCGATCGGCACGCGGCGCGATCCGGCCCCCAAGCCAGCTATCCCGACACTCACACCGAGTTAGTCGTAGGGCCAGCCGGTGTACGCCTCGGCGAGGTAGGTGCTGCCCGCGGTGGATTCCACGACGCTGCGCAGTTCGCCGATCTGACGCCGGCGGTCGAACTCGCTCGCCTCGGCCGTCGAATGCAGCATGCTCGTCATCCACCACGAGAAGTGTTGGGCCTTCCAGATGCGGGGCAGTGCCCGCTCCTCGTACGCGTCGATTGCCGAGGTGCCCTGACCGGCAAAGTAGGCGGCGAGCCCCTCGTGCAGGATGCGCACGTCATTGACCGCGAGGTTCATCCCCTTCGCGCCGGTCGGCGGCACTGTGTGGGCGGCGTCGCCGACCAGAAACACCCTGCCCTTCTGCAGCCGATGGGCGACAAAGCTGCGGAACCGCAGCACATCGCGCTGAAAGATCGGACCTTCGTGCAACTCGCGGCCGGCGACCCGGGACTGGAGCGAGTCCCAGATCTGCGCGTCGCTCCAGGCGTCGGGGCTCATCTGGGGGTCGCACTGGAGGTACATCCGCTGCACGGTTGCCGAGCGTTGGCTGATCAGCGCGAAGCCTTCGACGGAGTTGGCGTAGATCAGCTCTTCCGACGAAGGCGGTGCCTCGACGAGGATGCCAAACCAAGCGAATGGATACTCGCGGAAGTAGCCGCCGGTCTGCGATCCGACGACTGCGGTGCGGGCGACGCTGCGGGAACCGTCGGCTCCGATCACGAACTCGGCGACGATCTCGAACGGGGTGCCTTCGGCATCCGTTCCCACCACCCGTGGGGCGTCGGTCTCGGCGTCGAGAACCGCTGTGACCGAGGTGCTGAAGCGAATGTCGCCCCCGTCGGCGAGACGTCGAACGAGCAGGTCTTTGAGGACCTCGTGCTGCGGGTAGAGGTAGACGGCGCGGCCGACCAGCTTCTCGAAGTCGATGCGGTGACCCTCGCCCTCGAACTGCAGCTCGATGCCCTCGTGCCGGTGTCCGTCGACGAGTACCCGCTGCGACGCACCGGACGAGGAGAGCAGGTCGACGGTTCCGTTTTCGAGGATGCCCGCCCGGATGGTGTGCTCGATCTCGTCCCGAGTTCGGTCGTCGAGAACGATCGACTCGATGCCGTCGAGGTGCAGCAGATGCGAGAGCAGCAGCCCAGCGGGGCCGGCTCCGACGATTGCGACGCGGGTACGGAGGGCGGCAGTCAAGATGGATCTCCTTCGATCGACTCGCACCAGTGTCTGGCTCCAGAGGTCACGTCAGTGTGGGTTACCCGTTGAATGGGAATATCTTTAGCGCCATGGCCAATTCGCGCAGCGGCGACAGCGTCATCGAGCGACTCGTGCGGGTGCTGGCGACGTTCGACTCCGAACACACCGAGCAGTCCCCGAGCGACATCGCACGTCGAGCCGGCCTACCGAGCTCGACCGGCCATCGCCTCGTTGCGGAGCTGGTGGCGAGCGGCCTGCTCGAACGCGACGACACCGGGCACGCGAGAGTCGGGATGCGACTTTGGGAGCTCGCGACCCGAGGCTCGCTCGCGCTCGGATTGCGCCAAGCAGCCCTCCCGGCAATGGAGCGCGTGCAGTCGATCGTGCGGCAGCACACCCAGCTCGGAGTGTTCGACGGCGATCAGGTGCTGTTTCTCGAGAGGCTGTCGCATCCGGATGCCGGCGCCAACATCACCCGCATCGCGGGTCGCCTGCCGCTGCACGCATCCTCATCCGGACTCGTGCTGCTCGCCTCCGCCGCGCCCAGCGTCATTGAGCGCGTCCTGGCTGCGCCGCTCGCGCGCCTTGCGCCCGAGACGATCGCGGAAGCAGTTGCGCTGCGCCGAAAGCTCGCGGAGGTGCGCAAGCTGGGCTACGCGCTCGCACCGGGGTCGATCGAGGCCGTCTCGACGGGCATCGCGGTACCCGTGCACGATCGAGGTGCGGTGGTCGCCGCCCTCGGCGTCGTACTGCCGCGCGGCGAGGAAAGTGATCGCGTCGTCTCGGTTCTTCGTGGGGCGGCCCGCGAGATCGAGACGGCGCTCGCGGGTTAGGTCAGATCGTCGAGCATTGCCGACTGGGCGCTGACCAGAAGACCGCGGGCGTCGTCAACGGTAACCCAGGCGGCGCGGTCGAGTTCTGGGAACGATTGTCTGCGGCCCGATCGGGGCGGCCATTCGAGTTCAAACTCGTTGCTCGTGATCGCCGGCGGGTTGAAGTCGGGAGCCTGCCCTGCGAATACGGTCAGCAGTTTGCCCGACGAATAGCGGTACTCACCGAGCCGTACGTAGTCGAGCGCCGGGGCCGACATCCCGGTCTCTTCGAAGAACTCGCGGCGGGCCGCATCGAAAGGCTCCTCGAGGTTGGGGTCGAACTCGCCCTTGGGGATCGACCAGGCACGCTCGTCTTTGCGCGCCCAGTACGGACCGCCCATGTGGGCGATCCACACTTCACGTCCGGCAACGCCATCCCGATACAACAGGATGCCTGCGCTGCGAACGGGTGCCATCAGATCAGGCTAGATCGGCATGGCCCCGATGCGGGATGCTGGGACGCGGGATGCTGGGAATGACATCCGCCCCGATCGAGTTGAATGGTGACATGACAACTGTTTCGAACCACATTCCGCTCGACGGCGTTGAGCTGGGCCTTGACACCTTCGGCGACAAGAGCGTGGATCTCGACGGCAACCCCGTCTCGTACGGTCAAGTCATCC
>JBDTNW010000172.1:0-4417 GCA_039933575.1 Pseudolysinimonas sp.
GGTAGTGCCGTGCGACCGGGTATTCGTTCATGAAGCCGTAGCCGCCGAAGATCTGGGTCGCGTCACGAGCGTTGTCCATCGCGGCCTCGCTGGTGACCATCTTGGCGATCGAGGCCTCAACCTTGAACGGCTTGCCGTGGTCGAGTTTGAGCGCCGCGTCATGCCAGAGCAGCCGAGACTGGTGCGCACGGGCCTGCATCCGCGCGATCTTGAAGGCGACGTACTGGTTCGATCCGATGTTGCGGCCGAACACGTTGCGTTCCTTCGAGTAGCGCAGCGCTTCTTCGAGGCAGCCCTGCGCGGCGCCGGCGGCCAGCGCGGCGATCGCCACGCGGCCTTCGTCGAGGGTCTGCAGGAAGTTCGCGAAGCCGCGGCCGCGCTCGCCGAGCAGGTTCGACTCCGGAACCCGCACGTCGACCAGAGTCAGGGGGTGGGTGTCGGAGGTGTGCCATCCGACTTTGTCGTAACTCGGTTCGGCGGTGAAGCCGGGGCTGTCGGTCGGCACCAGGATCGTCGACAGCTCCTTCTTGACGGAGCCGTCGGGTTGCGTGTCCTGGCCGGTGACCGCCGTGATCGTCACGAGCGACGTAATCGGGGTGCCCGAGTTGGTGATGAACTGCTTGCTGCCGTTGATGACCCAGTGCCCGTTGTCGAGCACCGCCTTGGTACGGGTGGCGGCGGCATCCGACCCCGCCTCGGCCTCGGTCAGCCCGAAGCCCGCGAGGGCGCGTCCGCTCATCAGATCTGGCAGCCAACGCGCCTTCTGCTCATCGGTTCCGTGGCGGTAGATGGGCATGATGCCGAGTCCGACAGCCGCCTCGAGGGTGATGGCGATGCTCTGATCGACACGCGCGATGGCCTCGATCGCCAGGCAGAGGTCGAAATAGGACCCTCCCTGACCGCCAACCTCGGTCGGGAAGGGCAACCCGAAGAGTCCGAGGTCGCCCATCTGCGCGATGATCTCCAGCGGCAGCCGACGCTCGGTGTCGTACCGGTACGCCACCGGGGCGATGACGGTGTCCGCGAAATCGCGCACCGCATCCTGGAAGTCCTGCTGGTCCTCGGTCAGTTCGTAGTTCATGCGCTCTCTCCATCGGTGGCCGAAACGGGTTCAACGACGGCGACCACCTGGTCGCGCCGCACGAGATCGCCGGGGCGCACGCTGATGCGCACGGTGCCGGCGTGGGGGGCGACGAGAGCGTGCTCCATCTTCATCGCCTCGATTGTCAGGATGGTCGCGCCGGCTTCGACGGCCGCGCCGTCCTCAACGGTGACCGCGGCGACCGTACCGGGCATTGCGGCACGCACCTCGGGGCCCCTCGGACCGCTAGCGCGTTCGAGCCCTGCGAGTCGCCGGGCCACGCGCTCCGACCGGGAGAGGCTGCGAAGTTCTCGGGTGCGACCGTTGCGGTGCACCCAGACCGTCGCTCCAGACGTGTCACGGTCGACGGCGACAACCGCCACCGTGCGGATGCCGTCGATCGTGAGTCCGAGGCGTCCCTCGGGCGAAGGCACGAGCGCCGCGCGACGCACGGGTCCGTTGGCGATGCGCACTGTCGCACCGTGCGGATCGCCGGTCACTGCGACCACAATGAGATCGTCGCCCGACTCGACGACGAACTCGCGGGGTCGAGCCGGGGCGCCGAGTCGCCAGCCGTCGGCGGCTGCCCACGGGCCGTCGAGTGCCGGTTCCGCCGAGAGCAGGGCGAGAGTCGCGGTGATGAGATCCTCGTCGTCGGGCACGGGCTCTGCCAGAGGTCCGAGCCGTTCGATGAGACCGGTGTCGAGGCGGCCCGCTTGCACCGCCGGATCGGCAAGCAAGTCGCGAAGGTAGCCGAGGTTCGTCTCGACACCGAACACGATCATCCCGGCCAGCAGCTCGTCGAGACGTTCGAGAGCCTCGGCACGATCTGCTCCGACGGCGATCGCTTTCGCGAGCATCGGGTCGTAGTCGCCCGACACCACGAGACCCTCCACGAGAGAGCTGTCGATGCGCCAGCCCAAGCCGTGCGGCTCGACGAGTGCGAGCACGACGCCGGTTGCCGGCAGGAAGCCGCGCCCAGGCGACTCGGCGTAGACCCGTGCCTCGATCGCGTGCCCGGTGAGCACGACGTCGTCTTGGCCGAACGGGAGCGGCTCGCCGGCCGCGATGCGCAGCTGCAGTTCGACTAGGTCGAGGCCGGTCACCAGCTCAGTGACGGGATGCTCGACCTGCAACCGGGTGTTCATCTCGATGAAGAAGAAGGTGCCGGGTTCGGCATCCGAGATCAGGAACTCGACAGTGCCGGCTCCCTCGTAGTCGACCGCGCGGGCGACCTCGCACGCGGCCGCCCCAATGCGCGCGCGCGTCTCGGCGTCGAGCAGCGGCGACGGCGACTCCTCGACGACCTTCTGGTGCCGGCGCTGGAGGGAGCACTCGCGCTCGCCGAGGTGAACGACCTCGCCGTACCGGTCGGCGAGCACCTGCACCTCGATGTGCCGCGGCGTCTCGATCAGCCGCTCGAGCAGCAGGGTGTCGTCGCCGAAGGACCCCGATGCGATGCGCCGTGCGGAGGCGAGTGCATCCGGAAGCTCCGTCGCGGCGCGCACAACCTGCATCCCCTTGCCGCCCCCGCCTGCGGCAGGCTTGATGAGCAGCGGGTAGCCGACCTCGTCGGCCGCCGCGGTGAGTGCGGCGTCATCGAGACCCGATCCGGTGCTGCCCGGAACGACGGGCACGCCGCGCGCGACCACCCGCTCTTTCGCGACGATCTTGTCGGCCATCGCCTCGATCGCCTCGATGCCCGGGCCGATGAAGACGACGCCGGCGTCGGCGCACGCACGGGCGAACTCGGTGTTCTCCGACAGGAAGCCGTAGCCGGGATGGATCGCGTCGGCGCCCACCCGGGACGCCGCCTCAAGCACGGCGGAAATCGACAGGTAGCTCTGCGCCGGGGCCGCGGGCCCGATGCGAACGGCGACGTCGGCGAGCGAGACGTGGCGTGCGCCGGCATCCGCATCGCTGTACACGGCGGCTGAGCGGATGCCAAGACGCTTCAGTGTTGCGATCACCCGACAGGCGATCTCGCCGCGGTTCGCCACGAGAACCGTGCGAAAAGGGGGCGTGCCGGTACCGGTCGAATCCATGCCCGTCACATCCGGAAGAGCCCGAAACGGGGCTCGGGAAGCGGCGCGCGTGAGCACACGTCGAGGGCGAGACCGAGCACCCGGCGGGTGTCGGAGGGGTCGATGATGCCGTCGTCCCAGAGGCGCGCCGTCGCGTAGTACGGGTCGCCCGCGCGTTCGTAGGCCTCGCGGATGGGAGCGCGGAACGCTTCCTCGTCGGTGGCGGACCACTCGTCGCCGCGCGCCTCGACATGGTCGCGCTTGACTGTCGCGAGCACGGCTGCCGCCTGCGGGCCGCCCATCACCGAGATGCGACTCGCCGGCCACGACCAGAGGAAGCGCGGCGAATACGCCCGCCCGCACATCGAGTAGTTGCCGGCGCCGAACGAGCCGCCGATGATGACGGTGAGCTTCGGTACCCGGGTGGTCGCGACCGCGGTCACCATCTTCGCGCCGTCCTTCGCGATGCCCCCGGCCTCGGCATCCGTTCCGACCATGAAGCCCGTGATGTTTTGCAGGAACAACAGCGGGATGCCGCGCTGGTCGCACAGTTCAATGAAGTGCGCGCCCTTCTGGGCAGACGGGCTCACCAGCACCCCGTTATTCGCGAGGATGCCGACCGGGTGGCCGTGGATCCGGGCGAATCCGGTGACGAGAGTCTCGCCGTATTCCTTCTTGAACTCCTGGAACTCGCTGCCGTCGACCAGACGTCCGATGACCTCGCGTGCGTCGTAGGGCTGCAGCACGTCGACCGGCACGACGCCGTACAGCTCCTCGGTGTCGAGGGCCGGTTCGCGGGCGCCGATCACTTCCCAGACCGGGGCGGGCGTCGGCGGAAGGGTCGCGACGATGCCACGCACGATCTCGAGCGCGTGCTCGTCGTCTTCGGCGAGGTGGTCGGTCACCCCCGACTTGCGGGCGTGCAGTTCGGCACCACCGAGTTCCTCCGCCGTGACGATCTCGCCGATCGCGGCCTTCACGAGCGGCGGGCCGCCGAGGAAGATCGTGCCCTGGCCACGCACGATTACGGTCTCGTCGCTCATCGCGGGCACGTACGCGCCCCCCGCGGTGCACGACCCGAGCACCGCTGCGATCTGGGCGATGCCTGCGGCCGAGAGCCGTGACTGGTTGTAGAAGATGCGCCCGAAGTCGTCACTGTCGGGGAACACTTCGTCTTGCATCGGCAGGAACGCGCCGCCCGAATCCACGAGGTAGATGCACGGGAGGCGGTTCTCGAGTGCGACCTCTTGCGCCCGGAGGTGCTTCTTCACCGTCATCGGGTAGTAGGTGCCGCCCTTGACGGTCGCGTCGT
>JBDTNW010000173.1:0-4415 GCA_039933575.1 Pseudolysinimonas sp.
TCGTCGCGCTGCCGAGGCACTCTTGGCGCCGCACTGGGGTGCGCCGACCCGCTAGCTTTCGCGGCTCAGTCCTGCGGGGCTCAGTCCTGGGGATCTTCGATCGTCGTTGCGTCTCCGTCGCCGGGTCGCTCCCAATGTCGGGCTTGTGAGCGCTCGAGCGCTTTCTTCACGATCAGCACGCCAACGACGAACAGCACGATGACACCGACGAACAGGTAGCCGGCGAACTGCAGACTGCCTGCGACGTCCCGGTACGAGACCGCCGCGACCGAACCAAAAGTGACGTACGCGGCTGCCCAGATCGCGCAGGCCGGCGCCGTCCAGGCGATGAATCTGCGGTACCCCATGTTGCTCATCCCAACCGTGACGGGTACCAGGGAATGCAGAATCGGCAGGAACCGCGACACGAACACCGCCACCCCGCCTCGGCGGTCGACATAGTTCGCCGCCCGTTGCCAATTGCGTTCGCCCACCCAGCCACCCACTCGTGAGCGGCGGATCTTCGGTCCGAACCAGCGACCCAGCAGAAAGCCGACGCTCTCGCCGCAGAGCGCCCCGACGATGACGGCCACGAGCAGACCGACGTATTCCGCAGGCGAGTCGACCGCCGTCGCCGCGACCAGCACGATCGTGTCGCCGGGCACCACCAGCCCGATCAGGAGCGAGGTCTCGCAAAAGATTCCGAGTCCGGCCAGCAACGTACGTGTCACCGGATCGACGCTGTTCACCAGGTCGAGAATCCACAGCAGGATGTCGTTCATTCCGCCTCCGGGAGAGGGCGGCGCAGGGCATCCAGTCGTCGTCGCCAGGCGTCCAACCGACCCGGTTGCTCGGCGACGTCGGGGCCGTCGATCCAGGAGGTCACAATCCGGATGCCGTGCAGCGCATTGACCGCCCACACTTCGCAGCCTTCGAGTTCCTCAAGCCGGGCGGACTCGTACAGGATGTCGACGCCGGTGGCGGTTGCGAGGGCCAGCACGCTGCGCAGAGTGACGCTGTCGATTCGCTCGATCTCGGACACCGGAATCGCCAGGGCGTCACCGCGCCACCAGGCGAGGCAGGTCGTTGAACCCTCCGCGACGAACCCCTCCTTGGTGAGGATGACGGCTTCGTCAGCACCCTGCTGTTGGGCCTCGGTTCGCAGGCGGGTCATGGCCTCCAGGTCGGGACCTTTGAAGCGCGGAGCGGTGCGGGGGTCGCGGGCGCGATGGGTCGCCAGCACGATCGACTTCGACAGCGGGGGTGCCTCCCGCAGCCGGAAGAGCAGTTGCGGTCGCAACAACTGGGTGCGCAGCTCGACCCGAGGAAACCAGTCCCCGTCGCGCGGGATCGCGGCGATCGCGGCATCCCAGAACTCGCCGGGTGCGAGCTCGAGGTAGCGAGCGCGCGGGATCGAGTTCATGAACCGGGTGCGGTGCAGGTCGAGCGCGAGGACTGTGCCGTCGCTCACCAGCCAGGAGTCGGCCGCCTCAATCGTCGCGGGCAACACATCGCAGTCGTCGCGCGGTTCGAGCAGGTGCCCGTCCCAACGGAAGACAGCGGCGGCGCTCATAAGATCAGGCTATGCGTCGCCGGCTTTTGCGCCACTCTCTCACCGGCATGCTCGATCCCGAGGCCGCTTTCCGCACCCTTGCCGTCGACCCTTCGTCAGGCTCAGCGCAGCGCGGCGGCGACCTGTTTTGGCTCGACAGCGGGCCGCACGGAGTTCATGTGCTGGGTACCGGGGTTCGGGTGCTCCCTCCTCGGGGTGCCGTGCTCGACACCCTTCGTGCCGAGCTCGCGCGGGAGCCCATCGAGTTGTACCGCTCCTATCCGGAGTTCGATGGATTCCGCCTGGGTCTGGTCGGCTGGATCGGGTACGAGGTGCGCGAGGAGACCACCGGAGTTGCCGTCACAGCGCACGCACGACATCCCGAGGCCGCATTCCTCCGCGTCGAGCGGGCGTTGGCGATCGACGTCGAGGCCGGCACCGCCGACCTGATCGCGCTCGGCGACGAGTGGACCGGTGACCTTGCCGCGTGGCGGGATGACATGGTCGCGCGACTTGCATCCCCTCCTCTTGCGCCACCTCGGCCCTCCACGTCGGCCGAGGTGCGCTGGCGTGTGGGGGAGGAGCAGTACGTCGAGAACGTGCGGGCCTGTCTCGAGGCGATCCGCGAGGGCGAGACCTACCAGATCTGTCTCACCACCCAGGCCGAGGTCGACGGCAAATTCGACGAGATCGCGGTCTACCTCGCGCTGCGGGCATCCTCAACGACCCATCACGGCGGCTTCCTTCGCGTCGGCGACACCTCGCTGTTGTCGGCTTCGCCCGAACGGTTTCTCGAAGTCGACCAGGAGAGCATGGTGCGCACCCGGCCGATCAAGGGCACGCGGCCGCGGGCTGGCGATCAGATAGCCGACGAGGAACTCGCCAACGATCTCTGGGAGAGCGAGAAAGAACGGGCCGAGAACGTCATGATCGTCGACCTGATGCGCAACGACCTCTCGCGGGTCTGCGAACTCGGGTCGGTCACCGTGACGAGCCTGCTCGCCGTCGAGTCCTATCCGGCGGTGCACCAATTGGTGAGCGAGGTAGAGGGCCGGTTGAGGCCCGGGCTGACTGCCGTCGACGCCCTCGGTGCGTGTTTCCCGGCCGGGTCGATGACCGGCGCACCGAAGATTCGGGCGACGCAGATTCTCGACTCCCTCGAAGGCGGTCCTCGCGGCATCTACGCCGGCACGTTCGGCTTCTTCGGCTTCGACGGTCAGGCCGACCTCGCGATGGTCATCAGATCGATCATTCTGGATGCCACGGGCGCCTCGGTCGGTGCCGGCGGCGGCATCACCACACTCTCCGATCCCGACGAAGAGTATGCGGAGATGCGACTGAAGGCGCGTGCTCCGCTTGCGGCCCTCGGCATCCATCAGGTCTGAGCTTTTTGCAGTCTCGACGAACTTGTGGGAACGCCAAGCGCCCCGAACGCGTTGACTACGCTGGATGCGGCCCCTCCGGGTCCGCGCACCACAGAAGAGGCTGATTTTCGTGACCGACTCCCGTACTGACGACAGCGTCGACGAGCTCGACGTCAACGCCTACAACGTCGCCCGCATCCAAGAAAAATGGCTGGCGCGCTGGGATGAACTGAAGCCGTTCTCGACGTCCGACCCCGCCGACAACCGGCCGCGCAAGTACATCCTCGACATGTTCCCGTACCCGTCGGGCGACCTGCACATGGGTCACGCCGAGGCGTACACGCTGGGTGATGTGATTGCGCGCTACTGGCGCCAGCAGGGGTTCAACGTTCTGCACCCGATCGGCTGGGACTCCTTCGGTCTTCCCGCCGAGAATGCGGCGATCAAGCGAGGCATCGACCCGCGCGTCTGGACCTACGACAACATCGCGCAGCAGCGATCTTCGATGCGGCGCCTGGCGGCATCCTTCGACTGGGATCGGGTGCTGCACACGAGCGACCCCGAGTACTACAAGTGGAATCAGTGGCTGTTCCTGAAGTTGTACGAAAAGGGACTGGCTTATCGCAAGGCGTCGTGGGTGAACTGGTGCCCGCACGACCAGACCGTGCTCGCGAACGAGCAGGTCGTCGACGGCCGCTGCGAACGCTGCGACAACCTGGTCACCAAGAAGAAGCTGACCCAGTGGTACTTCAAGATCACCGACTACGCCGACCGGCTGTTGGATGACCTGAAGCAGCTCGAGGGCTTCTGGCCGTCGCGCGTGCTCGCGATGCAGCGCAACTGGATCGGTCGCTCGACCGGCGCCGAGGTCGACTTCAGGGTCGACGGTCGAGATGCGGCGGTGACGGTCTTCACGACCCGTCCCGACACTCTGTACGGGGCGACCTTCATGGTCGTCGCGCCCGACTCCGACCTGGCTGCCGAGCTGGTCGCCGCCTCGACCCCCGAGGTGCAGAAGAACTTCGCCGACTACCTCGAGACGGTGCAGCGCACCTCCGAGATCGACCGGCAGGATGACGCCCGCCCGAAGACCGGCGTCTTTCTCGACCGATTCGCGATCAACCCGGTCAACGGCGAGCGACTGCCGATCTGGGCGGCCGACTACGTGCTCGCCGATTACGGCACCGGCGCGATCATGGCCGTTCCGGCGCACGATCAGCGCGACCTGGATTTCGCGATCGCCTTCGATCTGCCGGTGCGCGTCGTCATCGACACGAACGCCCCGATCACGGGCGCCATCCCGATCATCACCACGGCGATGCTCGAGGCCGGCGAGGTTCCGCCGCTCGACCCGAAGACGACCGGGATGGCACTGCACGGCGACGGGCGGCTGATCAACTCCGGCCCTCTCGACGGGCTGAGCAAATCCAACGGGCAGTTGAAGATGATCGAACTGCTCGGAGCCCAGGGGATCGGCCGCGCCGCGAAGACCTTCCGGCTGCGCGACTGGCTGATCTCAC
>JBDTNW010000174.1:0-4412 GCA_039933575.1 Pseudolysinimonas sp.
GGGGATGTCGATGCGGCTCCCGAAATCGACACCAAGATTCTCGACACCCGGCCCGGCGACCGGTGGCTGCTGTGTTCCGACGGGTTGTCGAGCTACGTCTCCGATGAGAAGGTCGCGGCAGTGCTCGGCTCGGTGCGCACGACTCAAGGTGCCGCGGATCGGCTGGTCAAAGAGAGCCTCGACCACGGAGCACCCGACAACGTGACGGTGCTGATTCTCGACATCGACGGAAGCTCCAACGAGATCGCACCGATCGGCTTCGTCGGATCCGCGGCGGCACCCCTCGCGTTCGATGGTGCCGAGAACGAGCGCCGCCCCATCCGCCTCCCGACCCTGCTGCTGCATCCACTCAAAGCTGGTCAGCAGGAAGATACCCACTTCGAACCGGAGCGCGAGGAGTTCCTCGAGCAGCTCATCGAGGAAGACCGCAAGCGCGCCCGTCGACGGCGGGTGACCTGGCTCATCGCCGCAGCGCTGATGGTCGCCGCGATTATTGGAGCGATCGCGATCGCCTACCAATGGACCCAGACGCACTACTACGTCGGTGCAACCGAGGATGGCACTGTCGCGATCTACCAGGGCGTGCAGCAGAACATTGGTCCGATCTCGCTCTCGCATGTTGCGCAGGGCTCGGAGATCATGGTGTCCGACCTGCCGGCTCTCGAACGCCGCCGAGTCGAGGCGACAATCAGCGCCGACAATCTGCGCGCGGCCCACGACATCCTCGACCGGTTGATGTTGCTCGTTGAGACGGGATCGAGCGGCTCGTGACCGGGAGTCCCCCGATCGAATCGAGCGCTCGCCCGACGTTCACCGGGACGATCCGCATCCGCCTGCGGACCCGAACCCGACGTCGCAACCTCGAACTCGGGCTGCTGCTGTTCGCGATCGCCATCGGGCTCGCGTCACTGATGCTCGTGCAACTGGGTTCGCTCGGCCGCATCGACTCAGGGCTGGTCGGGCTCGTGATCGGGTTGTCGCTCCTGGTGATCGTCGTGCACATCGCACTTCGCGTGGTCGCGCCTGAGGCCGACCCGTTTCTCATCCCCATCGCAACCCTGCTCAACTTGATCGGCATTGCCGAGATCACCCGCATCGACATCGCGCGGGGCGATGTCGGTTGGGAGGCCTACGGCGTGCGCCAGGTCGCCTGGTCGGCTATTGCCATCCTGTGCGCCCTCGCGGTTCTGTTCGTCGTGCGCAACCATCGGGTACTGCAGCGTTACCGCTACGTCGCCGGTTTCGTCGCGATCGCCCTGCTCGGGTTGCCGTTCTTGCCGCTGATCGGCCTCAACGTCAACGGCGCGCAGGCGTGGATTCACCTCGGGGTCGCCACCTTCCAACCGGGTGAGATCGCGAAGATCGCGCTCGCGGTCTTCTTCGCGGGGTACCTCGTGACGGCGCGGGACTCGCTCAGCATGGTCGGCCGCCGGTTCTTGGGAATCACCTTCCCGCGGCTGCGCGACCTGGGTCCGATCCTCGTGGTGTGGTTGCTCTCGATGGCCGTCATCGTCTTTCAGCAAGACCTTGGTAGCGGTCTGCTCTATTTCGGAATCTTCCTCGTGATGATCTACGTAGCCACCGCGCGCGCGGGGTGGGTGATCCTCGGTCTGGTGCTGTTCGGCGGCGGGGCCTTCGTGGCCATCCTGACGCGCCCTTACGTTGGCGCCCGGTTCAACGGCTGGCTCAACACGTTCGATGCGACCCTCTTCGACCAGCGCGGTGGCAGTTACCAGCTCGCCCAAGGCTTGTTCGGGCTTGCGGATGGCGGCCTCGCCGGCACCGGGCTCGGCCGTGGCAGCCCCGACATCACCCCGCTTGCCGAAAGCGACTTCATCGTTGCGAGCCTCGGCGAGGAACTCGGCCTGATCGGACTGTTCGCGATCCTCGTGCTTTACCTGGTGTTCGTCTCGCGCGGGTTTCACATCGGTTTCGCCGGTCAGGATGACTTTGGTCGCCTGCTCGGAGTCGGGCTGTCATTCGTCATCGCGCTCCAGGTCTTCATCGTGGTTGGCGGCGTGACCCGCGTCATCCCGCTCACCGGTCTCACCACCCCGTTTCTCGCTGCCGGCGGCTCGTCGCTGGTCGCCAACTGGGTGATCGTCGCGCTCCTCGTTCGACTTTCCGATTCCGTTCGCGCCCAACCGAGGTTGGTGATCGAGGCGTGAACAAAGAACTTCGCCGCGTGAGCGTGCTGGTCGTGATGATGTTCCTCGCACTGTTCGCATCGTCGACGATCATCCAGGTCTTCCAGCAGCCGAACCTCACCGCTGACGGGCGCAACACCCGCGTGTTCTACAAGAGTTTCAAGACCGAGCGCGGCGAAATTCTGGTGGATGGCGAAGCCGTCGCGACGTCGGTCAAGATCGACGGCCGCTACAACTATCAGCGCGTCTACTCCAACGGTCCGCTGTATTCGACGGTGACCGGCTTTTTCACGGTGTTGCCGTCGACCGGAGGTCTTGAGTCACATCTGAACTCCTACCTCTCGGGCAACTCGAACGCGCAGTTCCTCGACCGACTCAATGCGATCCTCACCGGGCAAGACCCGCAGGGCTCGTCGGTCGAGTTGACGATCGACCCGGTCGTTCAGCAAGCGGCCTGGGACGCGCTCGGCGACTACACCGGAGCCGTCGTCGCGATCGACCCGAAGACCGGTGCCATCCTGGCTCTGGTCTCGAAGCCCACCTATGACCCGAATGCGCTGGCGGTGCTCGACGGAACACAGGTCGTCAACACCTACAACGCGATGGATGCCGATCCGGCAACTCCCCTGATCGACCGCGGCATTGCCGGCGACCTGAACCCGCCCGGGTCGACGTTCAAGCTCGTGGTCGCCTCCGCGGCGCTGGAAAGCGGCCGCTACACCGCCGACAGCGAATTCCCGAACCCGACGTCGCTGCAACTGCCTCAGAGCGACTCCGTCATCCACAACTCCGGCGACAGCGACTGCGGTGGCGCGCCGAACGCGTCAATCGCGACCGCTCTGCGGCTCTCCTGCAACATCCCCTTCGCCCAACTCGGTGCGGAGCTTGGGTACCAAACGATCGCCAACCAGGCCGCCAAGTTTGGCTTCGGCTCGAGCATCAAGATCCCGATGGCGTCGACCCCGAGTGTTTACCCCCAGACGGCGAGCCAGGCCGAGCAGATGCTCTCGTCGTTCGGTCAGGCGAGCGTGCGAGTGTCGCCGTTGCAGATGGCGATGGTCTCGGCGGCACTGGCCAACGGGGGAACGTTGATGAGCCCGAACGTCGTCGAGGGCATCGTGGCACCCGACCTCACCCCCATCCAGTCGTTTCAGCCGCAGGTCTATTCTCAAGCGGTGAGTTCGGCAACGGCGGCGACCATGCGTGACCTGATGGTCGCCAACGTGGCGAGTGGAGTTGCCAGTGGTGCCCGAATCAGTGGAGTGGATGTGGGCGGAAAGACAGGAACCGCGGAGAACGGACCGGGTGAGCCCTACACGCTGTGGTTCACTGGTTTCGCCCCTGCGAACGATCCGCAAGTCGCCATCGCGGTGGTTATCGAAGACGGTGGCGGTCGGGGTCAGTCAGGGTTCGGAAACTCTCTGGCGGCCCCCGTCGCGAAGAAGGTCATGGAGGCGGTGCTGAACAGATGAGACCGAGTAGCGGCCTCACCTTCGGAGGCAGGTACCAGCTTTCTTCGCGCGTCGCGATCGGCGGCATGGGCGAAGTTTGGCAAGCGACCGACCTCGTCATCGGGCGTACTGTCGCCATCAAGATCCTCAAAGAGGAGTACCTCGGCGATCCCGGGTTCCTCGAGCGTTTCCGCGCCGAAGCCCGGCACGCTGCCCTGGTCAACCACGAGGGCATCGCCAACGTTTTCGACTACGGCGAGGAGGATGGCAGCGCGTTCCTCGTGATGGAGCTCGTCCCGGGTGAGGCCCTGTCGACGATCCTCGAGCGCGAACGGGTGCTGCCCACCGACAAGGTGCTCGACATCGTGGCGCAGACCGCGAACGCGTTGCAAGCCGCTCACGCCGCAGGTCTCGTTCACCGCGACATCAAACCCGGCAACCTACTGATCACGCCCGAAGGTCGCGTCAAGATCACCGACTTCGGCATCGCCCGGATCGCCGACCAGGTTCCGCTCACGGCGACCGGCCAGGTCATGGGCACGGTGCAGTACCTCTCGCCCGAACAGGCCAGCGGACACCCGGCGTCGCCGACCACCGACATCTACTCGCTCGGCATCGTCGCGTATGAGGCTCTCGCCGGGCGTCGGCCGTTCACCGGGGAGTCGCAAGTCGCGATCGCGATGGCTCAGATCAACGAGGCGCCGCCCGAGTTGCCGGTCACCATCGCCGAGCCGGTGCGCAATCTGGTCTATGCCTGCATCGCCAAGAAGCCCGCCGACCGGCCGCAGACCGCTGCGCATCTCGCCCGGGCCGC
>JBDTNW010000175.1:0-4402 GCA_039933575.1 Pseudolysinimonas sp.
CTGGAGGTCCACTCGGGCGTAAGTCTCCGGTCGTCGCTGTGGCGGATCGGATCCGAGGGAGCGACCCTGGAGTTTCACCAGGGCACCCCGGTGCCGGGTCTGTGATCCGGCACCGTGAATCAGGGACTGTGATCCGACGGCCTAGCCGTTGAGGGCCGCTTCGGCGAGAGTCATGTAGACCCACCCCAGGTCGTGGCCTGCGGCCTCGAGGGCTTGCGGCAAGAGCGAGGTCTCGGTGAGTCCGGGCAGCACGTTGGCCTCGAGGAACCACGGCGTTCCGGCTCCGTCGACGATCAGGTCGACGCGGGAGAGGTGGCGCATCCCGAGCGCTGCGTGAGCGGTCAGGGCCGTCTCGGCCGCTCGAGCCGCGACCTCCGGCGAGAGCCGGGCGGGCGTGTAGAACCGCGTCTCGCCGGCGTTGTAGCGGGCCTCGAAGCCGTAGACCCCCGAGAGCGGTTCGATCTCGACCGCGGGCAGAGCGACCGGTCCGTCGCCGGTGTCGATGATTCCGACGGCGATCTCGGTGCCGGTGATTCGCTGTTCGACGAGGGCGACATCCCAGTAGGTGTAGGCCTCGACCATCGCGCGCGCGAGATTCTCGCGCTCCTCGACGATCGTGACGCCCTGTGCCGAACCGCCCTGCGCGGGCTTCACGACGAGCGGAACCGTCAGCTCGTCGTCGATCGCCGCGAAGATGGCATCCATCCCGAGTTCCCGAAAGGCGTCGCGTCCGAGCGTGATCGAGCGGGGGGTGGCAACGCCGGCGCGGCCGACAATGATCTTGGCGGTCGGCTTGTCCCAGGCCAGGCGTGCTGCCGAGGACGACGACCCGACGAACGGGATGTCGAGAAACTCCAGCAGCCCGCGCAGCGCCCCGTCTTCGCCGCTCGCGCCGTGCAGTGCCGGCCACACAACATCCGGGCGGGTGTCGCGCAGGTGCGCGAGAAGCGTGGCGTCGGGATCCCGCAGTTCGACCTCGAGCCCGTGTTCGGCCAGACTGTCCGCGACTTGCCGGCCGCTGCGTAGCGAAATGTCGCGTTCGTGGGAGATGCCGCCCGCGAGGACGACGACCCGGGTCAGAGCGCTCACGCGCGCGCTCAGCCGGCGTACGGGGGCAAGACGCCCTCGGGCTCGGACGGCAGTGTCGAGACCGGACCGGTCTGCGCAAATTCGGTGAGCAGCGTCAGCTCGCCGTTGATGACCGTGGCGAGACGGCGAACCCCTTCGCGGATGAAGTCAGGTGTCGGGTAGCAGAACGACAGGCGCATCGCGTTGCGGCCGCTTCCGTCGGCGTAGAAGGCCGTGCCGGGGGTGTACGCCACCAACTCTTTGACCGCGCGCGGCAGCATCGCCTTCGAGTCGAGATGCTCGGGGAGACGAAGCCAGACGTAGAAGCCGCCATTCGGCACCGTCCACGACAGTGTCGGGAGCTGTTCGGCGAGGGCACCCAGGAGGGCGTCCCGGCGCTCGCGGTAGACGCCGCGGAAGGTGTCGATCTGCGCCCGCCAGTCGGCGGTCGAGAGGTACTCCGAGACCACGGTCTGCGCGAAGGTGCCGGGCGAGAGCACGGCGGCCTCATTCGCCAAAATGAGTTTCTCTCGAATCGCGTGCGGAGCGACGGCCCACCCGACCCGGAACCCCGGAGCGAGAGTCTTCGAGAAGGTGCCGAGGTAGATGACGCCGTCCTCTTCGACCGAGCGCATCGCGTGCGGCGGCGCTTGGTCGAAGTAAAGCAAGCCGTAAGGATTGTCCTCGAGGACCAGAATCTCGCTTTGCCGGGCGATCTCGAGGATCTCCATCCGGCGCTCCCACGGCATCGTCACGCCCATCGGGTTCTGAAACGACGGGATCGTGTAGAGGAACTTCATCCGACGACCCTCGGCACGTAGTCGAGCGATCGTGTCGCGAAGCCCCTGGGGAATGAGCCCCTGGTCGTCCATCGGGCTGTGAACGACCTCGGCCTGGAACGACTTGAAGACAGTGATCGCGGTGACGTACGACGGACCCTCGGCGAGCACGACATCCCCGGGGTCGAGAAAGAGCTTCGCAATCAGCTCGAGCGCGTGCTGAGACCCAGTGGTGACCACCAGATCGTCGACACCCGCATGGATGCCCTCCAGCGCCATGACCTCGAGGATCTGCTCGCGCAACTTCGGCATCCCCTGACCGGAGCCGTACTGCAGCGCGACGGCAGCTCGATCATGAATGGTGCGCTCGACGGCTGCCGTCAGCAGTTCCTTCGGCAGAGCCGACACGAACGGCATCCCTCCGGCCAGCGAAACCACCTCAGGGCGACTGGCAACGGCGAACAGGGCACGCACCTCGGAGGCTGCGAGTCCGGCCGTGCGGGCGGCGTAGAGCCCCCGCCACGGGTCCATGTTGTTGCCCTGCGTCTGCATAGCGGTCAACGTTACCCAACGGAACGACAATGGCCCCCTCCCTGGACGGGGAAGGGGCCACCGAAATTCGAGTGGATCAGCTGTGTCTTAGCGCAGGAACTCGGCCAGGTCGGCTTCGAGCGCGGGCTTCGGCTTCGCACCGATGACGCGCTTGGCGACCTCGCCGTCCTTGAAGACGTACATCGCCGGGATCGAGGTGATGCCGTACTTGGCGGCCGTCTCCGGGTTGTCGTCGACGTTGAGCTTCACGATCGAGAGCTTGTCGGAGTTCTCTTCGGCGATCTTGTCGAGGATCGGTCCGACGGCGCGACACGGGCCGCACCATTCGGCCCAGAAGTCGACCATGATCGGCTTCGTCGACGAGAACTCGATGACGTCGGTCGCGAACGAGGCGTCGGTCACATCCTTGGCGCTAGACATTTCTTTCCTTCTTCCTGGAGGCAGGTCTTGAGACTGTAACCGCGGGGCGCGGTGATCTGTTCCCGCGAGGGACTAGGCGGTCATGGCCGCGCCGGTGGCACGAGCCAGCAGGGCAGGGTCGAGGTCGGCGAGGTAGTGCTCCGCGTCGAGTGCGGCGACGGTGCCCGAGCCGGCCGCGGTGATGGCCTGCTTGTAGGTCGGGTCGACGACATCGCCGGCCGCGAAGACGCCCGCGATGTTGGTGCGCGACGACCGACCCTCGACGGCTATGGTTCCGACCTCGGTGAGGTCCAACTGACCGTGGATGAGATGGGTGCGCGGGTCGGACCCGATCGCCACGAACATCCCGGTGACATCCAGTGTCGTCTCGGCACCATCGACGGTGTCGACCAGACCGATTCCGGTGACCTTGTCATCGCCGTAGACGTGAGCGACCTCCTTGTTCCAGAGGAACTCGATCTTGGCGTCGGCGCGGGCGCGGTCTTGCATCGCTGCCGAGGCGCGGAGCGAGTCGCGACGGTGCACCAGGTAGACGACGTCGGCGAATCGGGTGAGGAAGGTGGCCTCTTCGAGGGCGGAGTCGCCACCGCCGATCACGGCCACCTTCTTTTGCTTGAAAAACGCACCGTCGCAGGTCGCGCACCACGAGACGCCGTATCCCGACAGGCGGGTTTCGTCCTCGAGGCCGATCTTGCGGTACTCGGAGCCGGTCGCGTAAATGACGGTCAGCGCTTCGTGCACGGTGCCGTCGCCCATCGTGATGCGTTTGACGTCACCGTCGAGTTCGACCTTCGTGACGTCGTCGTAGACGATCTCGGCGCCGAACCTTTCGGCCTGCGCCTGCATCTTCATCATCAACTCGGGACCCATGATGCCGTCAGGGAAACCGGGAAAGTTCTCGACCTCGGTGGTCTTCATCAGTTCGCCGCCGAACTCGACTGACGACGCAATGACGAGCGGCTCAAGGTTGGCGCGCGCCGCATAGATCGCCGCGGTGTAACCCGCCGGACCGGATCCGATGATCACGACTTGACGCATGATGCTGCCTGCCTTCTTGTCCAGGATGTGTTCCACAGCAGTGCAACACATCCTAGGTAGCTCGTATTTCACATTCGGAGCGCTTCGCCTCAGCGACGGGGGGCGAACCGCTTCAGGATGCCGCCCAGCCCGGCGAGTTCGGGAGCGCGGGTGAGAGCGAGCAGCCCGAGGTGCACGATCAGCACCGTCGCCCCGACGATCGCCGTCGACACCAAACCCTCGACCTTGCCAGCGGTTGCGAAACCGTCGGGGGCGAATCCGCCCAGGAGCGCGAGCACCCCGACGCCGGCCGCCGCAGCGGGAAGAGCGGCGAGTGCGTAGACGCCGAACCGAGTCACGAGTCCGCGGCCGCCGCCGCCCAGCCGGCGCCGCAGGAGGAGGGCCGCCACGATCGCCTGGACGATCACCGACAACGAGGTGGCCAGGGCGATCCCGGCCGCGACGTAGGGCGAGACGGAGGCATCGAGTTTCAGGGCAAACAGGATGCCGAGAGCGGCGGCGATAAAGAGAACCGCCTGCACGACCTGAAGCAGGAACGGAGTGCG
>JBDTNW010000176.1:0-4391 GCA_039933575.1 Pseudolysinimonas sp.
ACCGGTCCCGGATTCGCGGGGCCACGTGCCATGAGTCCATCATCTCAGCGGCACGAGTCCTCCACAGCTCCGATATCGCGGTGCGTGGGGCGGAGTGCGGGCGAACTCCGGCTTCGACGGCACAGCCATCGTGAGGATGTCGTCATGCCCGCAACCCTCACCACCGGAGCAGCCGCGCTCGCCGACATCCCGACGCTTCGCGCCACCCTCGAACACCAGTTCGCGCTGCTGAAGCCGGTACTCGACCACCTCCGTCACGCGGCCCTCGAACCCAGTCCGTTGGTTTCCGACGACTGGCGCGGGCCGGCCGCCGAATCGGCCGCAATCTTCCTTCGCGAACTTCAGACCAAGATCGGCGCCGCCGAAAGCGTTGTCGACGATGCGCTGCGCAACCTGCGCGTGCAGATTGCGTACCTGCCGTGACTGCGTTCGATGACGACCCGGGCGGACCGCTGCTGGTGACGCCGGCGGGCACGACTGTCGTCTGGACCGACGCACTTCTGGCCTCGGCCGATCGCCTCGGAGCGTTGCAGAGCGCGCTCCACCTCGACGTCGCGCGGGTGGTTGCGGCCGATCATCTCGGGGGAATGTCGATGCACGGCGTCATCCCGCCCCTCGAACAGGCTCGCGCACTCTGTGCCGACACGGCCGACACGATGCGGCTGGTTGCTGAGCAGTACAGCGCCGCCGAGCAGGTCAGCGAAGAGGTGCAGCGTCAACTCGCGGCGATGATCGCCACGGCTCTCGGCGAGGCTCTGCCCTTCTTGGCCGCATACGTGATTCTCAACCCGCTCCCGCTCATCGGGCTGGCCCTGGGCGGATGGCTGTCATTCCCCGACGATGGCGATGGCCGGCTCGCCGCGCTGCGCGACTGGATGCTCGCGCATCCCGAGTTGGTCACCTCCCCCGAGTTCGTCAGATTTGTCAGCCTCTTCGCGACCAGCATCGACGACGGGGCCCGCGGCGCAGCGGGGATCCCCTACTGGCTGTCCCCGCTGTTCTCGAGCGATGACAACGGGGTGGCGACGGGCGCGCTCACGATCGCGACGCTCGGCGGGGCATTCGGAATGTTCAAGGAGTCGGAGGTTGCCGTCACGCGCGTCAGCCTTGAGACTCCCGCCAGCGCGCCGACGGGGGCGCGTGATCTTCTCGATCGAGTACCCGAGGTGAATCAGGTGCGCATCGAGACCTACGAGGCACCCGGAATGCCGACCCGATACGCGGTCTATATCGGGCCGACCGAGACCTTCTCGCCCTACGCGACAACCGAACCGTGGGATATGACGAGCAACGTGTACGGCGTCGCCGGCCTTTCGCCAGGATCCCTCCGCGCGGTCGAAGATGCGATGGCGGATGCCGGCATTCGTTCGGGCGACGAGGTGCAGGTCGTCGGCTTCTCGCAGGGTGGCCTGATCGCGACAATGGTCGCCGCCTCGCCCGATTGGAACGTGGTGAGTGCGGCCACCTATGGCGCCCCGGCGGGCAACATCGCGCTCCCCGACGGCGTCGCCGGAATCGCCGTCCGCAACACCGACGACTTCATCCCGGCGCTCGCCGGCCCGCAACTCGACCATCACCTCATGCAGATTGAGCGCGAAGCGTACGCCGGCGACACCCCGCCCCCGACCGGAATCGCGGCCCCGGCACACCAGAGGTTCTCCTACGAAGCGACCGCCGACGCGATCGATGCAGCGCGGTCGGAGGCAATCAGGTCGCAGCTCACCCAGCTAGAGGGCTTCGGCGACGGGTACGTCGAGAACGGCGGATCGATCACGGTGTCGACCTATCACGCCGTTCGCGTGCACTAGCCGTTTGGCTGCACTGGCCGTTTGGCTGCACTGGCCGGTGGTTAGCGCTTCTTCTTCGAGCCGGTGAACGGACGCAGCAGGATGCCGATCAACCAACTGATCACGGCGACGACAACCGCGCCAAGCACGCCCCACCAGAAGCCGTCGACGCTCAGACCGAAACCGAGCAAGCTGCTGATCCACGCGACGAGCAAGAAGAGCAGTCCGTTCACGACCAAGGAGATGAGGCCGAGGGTGAGCACATAAAGCGGGAAGGCAACCACGCGGATGATCCCGCCGATGATGCCGTTCACCAGACCGAAGATGAGTGCCGTGATCAGCAGAGTGATGACGAACTCGACCATGGTTCCGGGAGCGAACGGCGCGATCGCCACATGTGGCGCGAGCACGATTGTCGTCAGCCAGAGGGCGAGCGCGTTGATCAGCAGACGGAGGATGAGTCGACCCATGTCTTCATTCTCGCGCATCCGGCCATCCATGACCAGGAGGCCGCACCGACCGCGGCCGCACCGACGGGACCCTGAGCGACCCTAGGCTTGACGGCATGGTCGTGACCCTCCGCCCAGAGATCGCCGCGCTGCCGCCGTATCGTCAGGGCCGCACGGCGCCCGATGACGCGTTCAAGCTCTCCAGCAACGAGAACCCGAACCCGACGCATCCCGCGATCCTGGCGGCGATTGCCGAGTCGAATCTCAATCGCTACCCCGACGGCGCCGCGACCGCGCTTCGCGCCCGACTCGCCGAGCGTGCCGGGGTCAGCATCGACGAGGTTCACGTCGGAGCCGGATCGGCATCCATCCTGTACCAGCTCGTGCAGGCGGCTGCCGGTGCGGGTGACGAGGTCGTCTATCCCTGGCGGTCGTTCGAGGCGTACCCGGGCATTGTGACGGTGAGCGGTGCGACGAGCGTGCGGGTGCCAAACCTTCCCGGCGGCCAGCACGACCTCGACGGGATGGCGGCCGCGATCACCGACCGCACCCGCGCCGTCATCGTCTGCTCACCCAACAACCCGACGAGCACCATCGTCACAGCGGCGCAGTTCAGCGCGTTCATGGCAAAGGTTCCGCCGACCGTTCTCGTCATCCTCGACGAGGCCTACTTCGAGTTCGTGACCGACCCGCACGCGGTCAACGGTCTGCGCGAACTCGAGAACCACCCCAACCTGGTCGTGCTGCGCACCTTCTCGAAGGCGTTCGGCCTCGCGGGCCTGCGGGTCGGCTGGGCGATCGGAGCGTCCTACATTTTGGATGCCGCCCGAAGTGCCGCCATTCCTCTCTCGGTGACCGAACCCGCACAACGTGCCGCGCTCGCCGCGTTGGATGTCGAAGCCGACCTGCTTGCTGGCGTCGACGACCTGATTGCCCGTCGTGGTCGGGTCGCCGCCGGCCTCACCGAGGCGGGCTGGAGCATCCCGGATCCGCATGGCAACTTCGTCTGGTTTGCCGCCGGGGATGAGTCCACAGCGGTCGCCGCGATGTTCGAAGACGACGGAATCGTGGGTCGCGTCTTCGCTGAGGACGGCATCCGAGTGTCAATCGGCGAGGAAGGGTCTGTCGAGAGACTCCTGAGTTCTGCCGCCCGGGTTGTGGGAACCCTCCCCCGGGCCGTCGAAAACGCCCGGTTAGGGTAGGCACCATGTCCTATACCGAGGCGACCCTTCAGTTGCTCTCGCCGGAGGGCTCGCTCGTCGAGAACGACGCGACGGCGCCGTACCAAGCGCGGGTCGCAGCGATCCCCGATGCGCAGTTGCGCGACTTCCATCGGCAGATGGTTGTCATCCGCCGGTTCGACATCGAGGCGGGCAATCTTCAGCGCCAAGGACAGCTCGCCCTCTGGATCCCGAGTGTCGGCCAAGAAGCCGCCCAGGTCGGCTCCGGCTACGCCGCGCGTGCGCAGGACCACATCTTTCCGGCCTACCGCGAACACGTCGTCGGCCGAATTCGGGGCCTCGACCCGATGCGCATCATCGAACTGCTGCGCGGCCTGAGTCACGGCGGCTGGGATCCAGCGAAGACCGGCAACTTTCACCTCTACACGTTGGTGATCGGTTCGCAGTCGTTGCACGCGACCGGGATGGCGATGGGCATGACGCTCGACGGCTCGACCGCGACCGGCAACCCCGAAACGGATGCCGCAGTGCTCGCCTACTTCGGCGACGGCGCATCGAGCCAAGGCGATGTCAGCGAGGCGATGGTCTTTTCGGCGTCGTTCCAGGCGCCGATCGTGTTCTTCCTACAGAACAACCACTGGGCGATCTCGGTACCGGTGCAGCGGCAGTCGCGCACGCCGCTCTATCTGCGCGGCACGGGCTTCGGCATCCCGTCGGTGCAGATCGACGGCAACGATGTGCTCGCCAGCTACCTGGTTAGCGTCGAGAATCTCGAGGCAGCGCGGGCCGGCCAGGGGCCGCGGTTCATCGAGGCGCTGACCTACCGGATGGGCGCCCACACCTCGAGCGATGACCCGACGAAGTACCGCGATTCTGAAGAGATGACTTTCTGGGCGCAACGCGACCCGATCGCGCGGTTTGAGACCTACCTGCGGGCGAAGGGCGAGGGGGATGCCTTCTTCGCCGAAGTCGCC
>JBDTNW010000177.1:0-4382 GCA_039933575.1 Pseudolysinimonas sp.
CCTTCTATGGCGATTCCTACACGCTCGGGACGGGCGCGTCGGATCCGTCGAAGCGCTGGTCGACGATCATCTGCGCCGAGCGCGGCTGGACGGAGGTCAACCCAAGCGTCAACGGCCTCGGCTTCGTGAATCATCGCAACACCAACGGCCTTCTGCCCGGGCAGGTCGTCGCGGGCGATCCCGATCTGCCGGGGCAAGTCATCGCGGCCAATCCCGACATCGTCGTCGTGACGATGGGGCTCAACGACAACTTCGCCTACGACGAGTTCGGCACCGCCATCCGTGACCAGATCGGCACCGACTTCACCCGGTTGAAGGATGCTCTGCCGAAAGCCCGGTTCATCGTCGTCGAGCCGTTCTGGTACACCGACGAGCGCCCCGAGTCGGTCGCGGTCATCATCGGCTGGGTTCACGATGCCGCCGACGCGATCGGCGCCGACTGGATTCCGGATGCCTCACATTGGATCGAGGGACATCCCGAATGGATGGCTTCCGACGGCCTGCACCCCAATGACGACGGCTACGCCGAGATGGCGAGTCGCATGGATGACGCCCTCACCCAGATCGGCCTTCCGGCGAATCACTAGACTCAGGGGGTGACTGAACCACTCGACGTCGCCCTCATCGGCGGCGGGGTCATGAGTGCCACCCTCGGAACCCTGCTCTCGCAACTCGAACCCACCTGGAAGATCGCGATCTTCGAACGCCTCGGCGGCGTTGCGCGCGAGAGTTCCAGTCCGTGGAACAACGCCGGCACCGGCCACTCGGCCCTGTGCGAGCTGAACTACACGCCCGAACGCGCTGACGGCACGATCGATATCACGAACGCCGTGAAGGTCAACGAGCAGTTCCAGGTCTCGCGGCAGTTCTGGTCGTACCTCGTCAATCGTGGCGTTCTGCCCGAACCCGACAACTTCATCAACCCCGTTCCGCACATGAGTTTCGTCTGGGGTGACGACAACGTTGCCTACCTGAAGAAGCGGTACGAGGCGCTCAAAGATCACCCGCTGTTCGACGGCCTCGAGTTCTCGCAAGACGCAGCGGTGATCCGCACTTGGGCGCCGTTGCTGATCCCCGGTCGCCGCAAGGATCAGCGGATCGCAGCCACCCGCATCCCAGCCGGTACGGATGTGGACTTCGGGTCTCTCACTCAGGTGCTGACCGACTCGCTGGTTGCGCACGGAGCCAGCCTCCACCTCAACCGTCGCGTGCGCGGGCTCAAGCACTCGCGCAAGACGGGGCTGTGGACCATCACCGGACGCAATGAGGTCGGCTCAACGCCGTTTGAGGCGACAGCGCGCTTCGTCTTTGTCGGCGCTGGCGGGTACGCGCTCAACCTGCTGCAGAAATCGGGCATCCCCGAGATCCGCGGCTACGGTGGCTTTCCGATCAGCGGAGAGTTTTTGCGAACCGACGATCCGGCGATCGTCGCGAAGCATCAGGCGAAGGTCTACGGCAAGGCCGCTGTAGGGTCACCGCCGATGTCGGTGCCGCACCTCGACACCCGTGTCGTTGAAGGTCAGAAGAGTTTGCTCTTTGGCCCGTATGCCGGCTTCTCGCCGAAGTTTCTCAAGACCGGCTCGTGGTGGGACATCTTCGCCTCGATCCGCCCGCACAACCTCGTCACGATCATCGGTGCCGGGCTGACCAACCTGTCGCTGGTTTGGTACCTGGTGACGGAGCTGCTGGCAAGCCGCACCAAGCGGTTCAGCCTGCTGCAACAGTTCGCCCCGAGCGCGGAGATTCAGGACTGGTACCTGATCACGGCAGGCCAGCGCGTGCAGATCATGAAGCGTGACGATCGCGGCAAGCCGATCATCCAGTTCGGCACCGAAGCTGTCGTGGGTGCCGATGGCACGATCGCGGGGCTGCTTGGTGCCTCGCCGGGAGCGTCGACGGCTGTGCCGATCATGCTCGAACTGATCGCAAAATGCTTCCCCCAGCGGATGGATGGCTGGCGCCCGGCCCTGGAAGAGATGATCCCGTCGTACGGAGCCAGCCTCTCAACCAACGAGGCGACCGCGAAGTCAACGATCGCTCGCACCGCGAAGGTGCTCGGCATCCCGGCGTAGCCTTGACGGACATTCGAACATGTGTTCGAATGTCGCCATGCGATGGAGTGGACAAGAGGTCGGGGCCCAAGCGTCGAACACGCTGCCCGGCCTTGGCACTCTGAGCGGTCTCATTCGGTCGGTCACCACTCCCGAGTTCGCCGGCATGACCTTTCACGAAGTCATGGCGAAATCGGCTCTGAACAAGGTGCCCGGCCCCGCGTCGGCCCTGCCGTTCTCGTGGACGATTAACCCCTACCGCGGGTGCAGTCACGCCTGTCTGTTCTGCTTCGCACGGCAGACCCACACCTATCTCGACCTCGACGCGGGCAAAGACTTCGATACCGAGATCGTGGTCAAAGTGAATGTCGCCGAGGTTCTCACCCGCGAGCTCGCGCGCCCGAGCTGGAACCGGGATTCCGTGGCCCTCGGCACAAATACCGACCCGTACCAGCGGGCTGAAGGTCGCTACGGTTTGATGCCCGGCATCATCGCCGCACTCGCCGCCGCCGACACCCCGTTCGGCATCCTCACCAAAGGCACTCTGCTGCGGCGCGACCTCGCGCTGCTTCAGGTCGCCTCCGAACGGGTGGCCGTTCACGTCGCCATGACGGTCGACGTGTTCGATCCCGAGCTCCGCGCGCAGGTCGAACCGGGGGCGCCGACGACCGAAGCCCGACTCGCGACGGTTCGGGCGGTGCGCGATGCCGGGTTGCCGTGCTCGGTTTTCGTCATGCCCGTCTTGCCACACCTGACGGACTCGATCGCACACCTCGATCGCGCGTTCGCGGCAATCGCTGCGGCTGGAGCGACGGATGTCGCCTACTCCGCCCTGCACCTGAAGCCCGGGTCGCGTGAGTGGTACCTCGCCTGGTTGGGGCGCGCGCATCCCGAACTGGTGGAGAAGTATCGGGTGCTCTACCCCTTTGGCCGGGTGTACGCACCACTCGAGTACCGCAGCTGGCTGGCTGCCCGAGTGCGTCCGCTGTTGCGCAAGTACGAGCTCGACCGCAGGCCGTTGCTGACCGAGGCATCACATCCGCATGAGATTCCCGCGGTCGCCGCCGTGGGACTGCAACCGACACTGTTCTGAGTTCCGTGCTGCAACCGGGGTACAGACGTAGGGTTGACGCGTGAGCATTCTCGGGGGCCCCGCCTCGACGATCTCTGGTGCACCCGGCGCTATCACCGCCCCGCGCACGAGCCCCGTTCGCCTCGCGATCTTGGACGATCACGAGGTGCTGCTCGACAGCCTCAATAGCTGGGTCACCGCGAATGCGCCCGACTTTGCTGTCGTGGTGATGGCGCCGACCTGGCTGCAACTCGTGCACAGCCCCGCGTTTCCGACCGAGCTGGTGTTCATCGACTTCCAGTTGAAAGAGCCCGTCTCGATCGAGGCCCGAGTTCGCACTTGCCGTGCGGCCGGGGCGAAGGTCATCGTGCTCTCGAGCGTCGACACTTCAGAAGCACGGGAGCGCGCACTTGCCGCGGGTGCCGCAGCGTTTCTTGCGAAGTCCCTCTCCATGGAGAGCGTGATGGATGCCGCGCGGCGAGTGATGGGGATGGCGACCGCGTCTGGCGACCGCGTCTGGCGACCCGTTTCGGATGTTGAGGCAGCAACACGCCGCCCCAAACTCAGCACGGGCGAGGCCGAGGCACTGCGTCTCTACACGGCCGGCATGAGCACCCTCGAGGTTGCCGAGCAGATGAATGTGCAATACGAGACCGCCAAGACCTACCTGCGGCGGGTGCGCGAGAAGTACGCGCGAGTCGACCGTCCGGCAAGCAAGAAAGCCGACCTGATCCGCCGTGCCGCCGAAGACGGGTATCTCGAATAGTGCTTTCCTAACGACATGGCGAAACTGTATTTCCGCTACGGAGCGATGAACTCCGGTAAGAGCACCGCGTTGCTTCAGGCCGCGTACAACTACGAGGAGCGCGGCCAGCACGTGCTGCTCGCGAAGCCCGCCGTCGACTCAAAGGGCGAGGCGTCGATCGTTTCGCGGCTCGGCGTGCAGCGTTCGGTCGATTTCACCGTCGCTCCGGATGAAGACGTGCTCGCGGCGTTCATGGCACGTCGCGAAACGGTGATTCGTGATACCGGCCGTGACGTTGCGTGCCTCCTGATTGACGAAGCGCAGTTCTTTAGCGAGACCCAGGTCGACGATCTATTCCGAATCGCAATCGACGAGGACGTGCCGGTGCTGGCCTACGGCATCCGCACCGACTTCCAGACAGTGGCCTTCCCGGGCAGCAGACGACTGCTTGAGGTCGCCCATTCGCTCGAAGAACTCAAGACGATTTGTCGGTGCGGGCGCAAAGCGATCTTCA